>JAGLTZ010000015.1 GCA_023135015.1 Candidatus Latescibacterota bacterium | reverse complement strand
TACATCGGTACCGAACTTGCTGTATGCGATCCCGAGTTCCAGCCCGATATATCCGCCGCCGATTACCAACAGGCGCTCGGGAATCTCGTCGAACTCGAGTGCCTGCCTGCTGCCCACCACCCGCTCACCATCCGGCTCAAAACCCTTGAGGAAGAAGGGGACAGAGCCGGTTGCGATTACCGCGTCGGTGAACGAAACCGTCTGCTCACCATCGCCGCCGTCCACTTTCAGCGTGTTCGAGTCGGTAAAGGAGGCTGTTCCCTGTAAAATATCGACGCCGTTCTCCCTAAAAAGAGCGCCGACACCTGTAACCAGCTTCCTGACCACCTTCGCGCGGAACTTCTGGGTAGCCCCGAAATCGAGGCTCTTCCCCTCGACCAAGACCCCCATCGCTTTACCTTTATCCACACGGTGGTACGTATCGGCGGCTGAGATGAGCGCCTTTGACGGTATGCACCCGTAGTTGAGGCAGACCCCGCCGAGCTTGTGAGTCTCGATGCACAGGGTCTTCTTGCCCAGCTGTGCAAGCCTTATTGCGCAGGGATAGCCCCCGGGGCCGGCTCCAATGACAACGGCATCGTATTCGTGGTCGTTCATCGGCAATGCCTCCAGCTACAATCAGGATCCTTCAATGATACTCTTGACAAAGAATTCTCCCGCCCGGTAAGAGGAACGTACAAGCGGCCCGCTCGCCACATACCTGAACCCTTTCTCTTCTCCCATGATGCGGTAGACTTCGAATTGCTCAAGGCTGATGTAGGAGTGGACCGGAAGGTGCTTTGAACTTGGGCTCAGGTACTGGCCTATGGTGAGGAAATCCACATCGGCGCTGCGCAGATCATCCATCGCCCCGGCGACCTCATCCTCTCTCTCGCCCAGTCCCACCATCAGGCTCGACTTGGTCCAGAGGGGCTCTGGGCGCGTTCCGATGGCAAGTTTCTTCAGGTCGGCGAGCACGCTCAAGGTTAGATCATAGGAGGCCCGGGCGTCCCTGACATTTCTCGTCAGCCGACGGACTGTTTCCTGGTTGTGGGAGATCACCTGTGGACCCGCGGCAATTACCCTCCCGAGGGCATCATGGTCCCCCTGAAAATCGGGGATGAGCGTTTCAACCAGTATCTCAGGACAGCGCCTTCTGACCGCCTCCACCGTCAGAGCGAAGTGGGAGGCTCCCCCATCGAGTATATCATCCCGGTCAACGCTCGTTATGACGACGTATTTCAGGTCGAGCCGGGCCAGCGACTCGGCCACGTTCTCAGGCTCGTTCTCGTCCACCAATCCACCAGGATTGCCGCTCTTCACATTGCAGAACCGGCACGCCCGCGTGCACATATCTCCCAGAATCATTATCGTGGTTGTACCTCCGCCCCAACACTCTCCCAGGTTGGGACAGGAGGCTTCCTCACATACCGTATGCAGTTGAAGGCTGCGAAGCAGCTTTTTAATATGGGCGTAACTGGCGCCGCCGGGGGCGCGTACCTTAAGCCACCCCGGTTTCCGACCGCCATGATTCTCAGTAGTAGGTATTGGCATGACAGAGCTGGCACTATAAGTTGAGCATTCTGTTCGGGCAAGAGCGACCACCCGAATGTATTGCAGCAGACAACCCTTTATAACCATGAATCCGGAGGCTCCATGGTACTCCAACCAGCAACCGAACCGTCCGATCAACCCGACACCCAGGCCTGGGACCGCCTACAGGATATGTTCAACGAATGGGCCCGGCTTGGCATCGGCTCCATCATGGAAAAGAGCCACATGTATCTCGGGCTGGCCATTGCAAACGAACTGCCTGCCGGAGAATCGGACACAATCCTGGACCTTTCATGCGGCGACGGCTGGTTTGCCCGGCACCTGGCAACCGAGGTGAGCCCTGGAGGTCAGGTGATCGGGGTGGATCTCTCTCCAGAAATGATCGAGAGTGCAAGGAACAACCCTGAAAATCCAGCAAATGTCCGTTTCGATATAGCCAGGGCGGAAGACCTCCCGATGGATGATCATAGCATCGACCATATCACGTCCATCGAGTCCTTCTACTACTATCCAGACCAGGTCGCTGCGGGACATGAAATATTCCGTGTGCTTAAGCCTGGCGGCACTTTCTTCGTGGCCATGCATTTCTTCCTGGAGAACAGATATACCCACCATTGGAGGAACCACCTGGAAGTTCTTATGCACTGCAAGGGAGCCGATCAATACAACACACTCTTCCGGGCGTGCGGGTTCATCGATGTGGGCGATCAACGTATCAGAGCCGAATCCGAGCTGTCTGAAGAGGTTGACGGCAAGTGGTTCGAGAGCAGGGAACAGCTCGTCGGTTTCAAGGAAGAAGGAGCCCTCCTGATATCCGGCCGGCGTCCACCCGAGGAGGAGTGATCCTTTAATAGAATGGATCACGGCTGGATAGATCTCCATACACATACGACCGCCAGCGACGGCTCGCTGACTCCCACACAGCTGGTCGAAGCCGCCATTTCCATCGGACTCGAGGCGGTTGCAGTTACCGATCACGACACTGCAGACGGGGTCGAGGAGGCTCTTGATGCGGGTGCCAGGCTCGGCATACGGTTAGTAACAGGCATCGAGATATCAGCCCAGCTTGAAGGTGGAACCCTCCACCTGCTCGGCTACGAGATCGATCCACTGGAGGAGGGCTTTGCGTCAGGTACCACACGGCTCAAACAGGCCAGGATCGACCGCAACCCGAAGATTATCAGGAAGCTGCAGGATCTGGGGATACCCATTAAACTCGAGCAGGTTGAAGCGAAGGCCAGCGGTGGTCTTGTCGGGCGTCCGCATATTGCAGAGACCCTCCTTGAGCTTGGGGCTGTCACAACCGTGCAGGAGGCCTTCGACAAGTACCTGGCCTCCGACTCCAGCGCTTATGAGCACAAGTTCCGCTACGAACCGGCAGCAGCCTTCCAACTGATTCTGGGAGCGGGAGGGATTCCCGTGATGGCCCACCCTTACCAGACGAACCGGGAGGGGGAAGAGCTGCGCAGGCTAGTTGCGGACCTGAAGGAGCTCGGCCTCGAGGGAATCGAGGTTCACTATTCACATCACACCCCCGCACAGACGGTATTCTATCGTAAACTCGCCGACGAATTCGATCTGGTCCAGACAGGAGGCACCGATTTCCATGGCAGCAGGAAGAAGGAGATCCAGCTGGGCTGGGGAAAGGGCGACCTGCGGGTCCCGGTTGAGCTGCTCGAAGCGCTGGACCGAAGGGTCGCCAGACTGAGCGCTATCTAGTACCCATCAAGAGTTCCCGGATGGGCGCTGTTCTAAAGCCTTACGGGAACTACCGGAGGCCCAGTTCCTTCATAAGACGGTTCAGGGATGACCGGTGCATACCCAGTAGTTCAGCCGCCCTGGTCTGGTTCCCCCCACAGGCTTCCAGTGACCTCTGCACCGTCCACCGCTTGTACCTGTCTACGGCTTCAGCCAGCGGTGTGCCGACCGGCACTCCCGCCGGATCATCTGAAACCGTTGCATGTTGAGGTGCCGGTATGTCATCAGTGTTGATCGTCCCTGTCGGAGAGAGCACCAGAGCACGTTCCAGAACGTTCCGCACCTCCCGTATGTTACCGGGCCAATCGTACTCGCGCATGCGCTGCCATACCTCTTCAGAAATCTCGGGTTCGGCACGGCCCAGCTCCGCACATAGCCGCTTCAGGTGGTGATCTACAACCAGGGGGAGGTCTTCCATCCTCTCGCGTAGCGGAGGGAGTTGCAGGGTCACAACGCTGAGGCGGTGATAGAGGTCCACTCGAAACCTTTTCTCCACTATCTCCTGTTCCAGGTCGCGGTTGGTCGCCGTAATAACCCTTACGTCGGCGTGGCGGGTGTGAGTCGAGCCGACCCGCTGGAACTCGCCGTATTCCAGAACCCTCAGCAGCTTGGCCTGGATGGGTAGTGGTAGCTCACCGATCTCGTCCAGAAAGAGGGTGCCCCGGTCCGCCTCCTCCAGGCGCCCCACCTTTGTCGAGGTCGCTCCTGTAAACGCCCCCTTCTCGTG
>JAGLTZ010000149.1 GCA_023135015.1 Candidatus Latescibacterota bacterium | reverse complement strand
CGTCAGGAACAGCACGCATACGCCACGCTGGACAGTTCAAAAACCCTTGAATCGCTCTTTGCACCCGAGGGTTTCGAGATGACCATGGGGGACAATTCGTTGATCCTGAGCGGTTCCTTGGGAGGCAGGATGACGTCATGGCTGCTGCGAGGGCTCGACTCAAGATACAACAGGGTGGAGGGTGCGTACATGGGCTACCGGGTCGCCGTGGACTCGCTGGCAGGCCCGTTTGGTGTAAGCGCGCGAGCCGGAAAGGGTCTGGCGGCTGACAGGTGGAGCTGGGAAGTGGGGCTATCGCTATCGGTAGGCCGCCGTCCCTCGATCCTCGATTCACCCGGGCCCGGAATGGGCAGTATCGGGGTGAGCGTATATGATCACGTGGCTGCCTCCGCCAGCGCCGGTTTCTATCCGACCTTCCTCAACTCTCTGACTGCATGGCTGGCAAAGGATGACTACAATGACTACTATGCCAGCCGTGGATGGCGTGTAAATCTCGATATCATCCCTAGATCCCTCGTTCAATTGAACTTCTTCTTCGCCAGGGAAACCCACAACAGCCTGCAGGTGGTATCTGATTGGAGCCTTTTCCAGAGGGAGAAGACATCACGCCCCAACCCGCCGGTATCAGTCGAAGGATCGCAGTGGAACAGATTCGGTGCCGCTTTCAGGTTTGGGCTGCCGGAGAGCATGGCGGGCCTTATAGCGGGCAGGGAGATTTCTATCAGCGCCGAAAGAGGGGAGGAGGCGAGTACGGAGTCGACCCGTTCGTATACACGAGTAGAGGGGGTCGTTGCCTTTCCCGTACCCACGTTCACGAGCCGGTTCCTTTTCTCGCCCCAGCTTGTAGTGCGCCTTGGAGGTGGATGGAGTTGGGGATCGCTGCCCCGCCAGCTGTGGGGAGCGCCCGAAAATGCCCTCGGAATCTACTCTCCTCCGGGTGCACTCAAGGGAGCAGAGCATCGGGAACTGGCGGGAACCGGGTACGCCGTGCTCACAGCTGAACACAATTTCAGGAGCTTACCCTTCCTGCTCCTCGGTTTGCGGCGGCTGTCGGACCGCGGCCTCGAGCTGATCGTGCACGGTGCGGTCGCCCGATCGTGGAGGGGGTTTGAGCGCGTTCCTGCCGGCAGACCTTATTCGGAGGTTGGATTCGGCATCGGACGCATCGCCGAGCTATTACGGCTCGACTTGACTCGAAGGCTGGTGGAACCTGTAGGGTGGTCCCTTACAATCTCACTGGCTACCTTCATGTAGGCATACCGGAATGATTCTTCCAAAGGGGATAAAGGGAGTATATGGAAATGCCGTCGACCGGTAGGGGAGATGCCGGCAGCGCGTGGGAAGGACTGCGGGCGCTGGGATCCGAGCTCGAACGGGAGATAGCGGGTGAGGTCGGCTTCGACGAGTGGACGCGGATGCTCTACTCCACCGATGCCAGTATATACAGGATCATGCCCCTGGGGGTGGTGTTTCCAAAGACCGAAGACGACGTCGCGGCTACGGTGGCGTTGTGCACGCGTTACGGCTTCCCCATGCTCCCCAGGGGAAGTGGAACCTCCCTGGCCGGTCAAACGGTAGGGGAGGCGGTTGTCATCGATTTCAGCCGGTACATGGACGGGGTCGTGCGATTCGAGCCGGAATCGGGGTCGATTTCCGTGCAGCCGGGTATCTATCTCGGGAGTATGAACCTGAAGGTCGCCGGTTCCGGGCTGATGTTCGGTCCCGACCCGGCCAGCGCCGAGCATGCCACAGTCGGTGGGGTAATGGGGAACAACGGCACCGGGGCCCACTCTATCCTGTACGGGATGGCGGGCGATCACCTGCGAAGTGTCAGTGTGATCCTGGCCGACGGGACCCGGGCCGTCTTCGAAGAGGTTTCCTGGAGTGAGGCGCACAGGCGTGGAGGGTTACCGGTTCCCGGAACCCCGGGCAGCACGGCAGGCGGGCCACGGGCCGCCCCGCCTCCGGTAGATCTGCATTCCTCCATCTACCGCGAGATAATCCGGATAGCGCTGGACCACGCCGATGCGATCCAGGAGGCGTTCCCGAAGACCTGGCGCAGGGTCGGCGGGTACGCTCTGGATGCGTTCCAACCAGAAAAACCCCTCAACCTCTCCAGGCTGATCGCAGGCAGTGAGGGAACCCTCTGCACGATTGTAGAAGCCGAACTCGGGCTCGTGCCGATGCCTTCAGGAACCAGCCTGGCGGTCCTCTCCTTCGACAGCATGCTCAGCAGTCTGGCGACGGTGCCCGCACTGCTTGCCGAAGCGCCGTCGGCGGTGGAACTGATGGATTCCATGCTGATGGGTCTGTGCCGGCGCCACCCCGATTATTCGCGCCGGCTGACCTTTGTAGAGGGTGAGCCTGAGGCATTGCTCGTCGTGGAGGTATACGGTGAGAGCGAAGCGGAGCGGGCCGCACACCTGGAACGTTTGGAGCGGACAGCACGCGATGCCGCCGAAGGGCCATTCGGGGTGCTCTATTTCCATGACCAGGCAGAGCAGGCTAACATTTGGGCAGTAAGAAATGCAGGGTTGGGGCTTCTGATGAGCAAGCGGGGTGACCATAAACCGATCCCCTTCGTCGAGGACACAGCGGTTCCTCCCGAAAGGCTCCGCGACTACATAGCAGATGTACTTCGGGTGCTGCACGACCACGAGACTCCTGCAGCGTTCTACGCCCATGCCTCGGCCGGTTGCCTTCACATCAGGCCTCTGATCAACCTGAAGGATCCCCCCGAAGTGGCGAAGATGGCCTCTATCTCGGAGGCAGTTTTAGAACTTGTACTCCAATACAGCGGTGCGATGGCTGGAGAGCACGGCGACGGCCTGGCACGAAGCGCGCTGAACCCTAGGATCTACGGAAATGAGGTCTACGGGCTGTTCGAGCGGGTGAAGGATACATTCGATCCCGAAGGTCTGATGAACCCCGGCAAGATCGTGCGCGCTCCCGCGATGACAGACTCCCTCAGATTCGGCCCTGATTACCGGACAGCGCCAGTCGCCACTTTTTTCGACTTCACCGCCGACGGAGGGTTTGCAAGAGCGGTGGAGATGTGCAGCGGTTCGGGAGAATGCCTGAAGATAGGCACCGGGACGATGTGTCCATCTTTCATGGCCACGAAGGATGAGAAGAATTCCACCCGGGGTCGGGCGAATTCACTCCGCGCGGTCCTCTCCGGCGCCGTCTCCTCCAAGGGGATGGAGGATGAGCGTCTCCACGAGACTCTCGACCTGTGTCTGGAATGCAAGGCCTGCAAGACGGAATGTCCCAGCCAGGTTGACATGACCCGCCTGAAGACCGAGTTTCTCGCTCACTACTACAAGGCTCGGGGAACCCCTCTCCGTGTCCGCCTCTTCGGCAACATAGACAGGCTGAACCGCATCGGCTCCATGACGGCACCCCTCAGCAACTGGCTTGCGGCCTCATATCCTGTTCGCTGGCTGCTGGACAGGGTTTTAGGTGTGGATATGCGTCATTCGATGCCCACCTTCCACCGCCGGACCCTGGAGAAGCAGTATGCCAGATCGGGCCGTGGCCCGAGGGCGTCCGATGTCTCGGAGCCGGCGCGGGGGACGGTCTGGCTGCTTCCTGATACATTTACCAACTACAACGACCCCGGGATAGGAATGGCCGCGGTAAGGCTGCTCCGGGCGGCCGGTTATCAGGTACGGCTTCTGCCAATGCCGGGCGGGAGCAGCGGACGCGCAATGCTCTCAAAGGGAATGATCAAACAGGCCAGGGAGGTGGCCAGGGCCAACCTGGAGGTGTGGGCGCCGCTGGTTGCTGTTGGAATCCCGATCCTCGGCCTTGAGCCTTCTGAACTTCTCACACTTCGGGACGAGTATCCCGTACTGGTGCCTGGAAAGGCCGCTGATGCAGTTGCCGGTGCAGCTCTTATCCTGGAGGAGTGGCTGGCCGGAATGGAAGACGAGCTTGGGCCGGCCCTGCAGTTCAGGTCTCCCAGGGATTACGACGAAGCACACCTGCTGGTGCATGGGCACTGCCACCTCAAGGCATTGGTGGGAATGGAGCCCCTGCTGACCGTGCTTGGATGGCTGCCCCAGACAGAGGTGAAGGAGGTGGACTCAGGATGCTGCGGCATGGCGGGGTCGTTCGGGTTCGAGAAGGAACATTACGATCTTTCGATGGCTATCGGGGCGCAGCGTCTCTTCCCTGCGATCGAGGGATTGAACGGGCGCGGTACGGTAGTGGCTCCCGGCACTTCGTGCCGCCAGCAGATAAGGGATGCCACCGGGAGGGAGCCGCTGCATCCGGTGGAAGTGTTGGCCGGAAGACTGGTAAACTAGTGTCATGTCACGTAGCAAATATGGTTAGAGTAAGGTGAGCGGTTTGAGACGGTTTACGGGATTCATGGTGATGCTGCTGATTGCCGGGGCAATTTCCCTGGTGCCGTTGAAGGCTCAGCAGGATGAGCCGGCATCGGCTCTCGTCCAGGCTCCACAGCAGCTTCTCGAATATTCGGTTGCTACCCTTGCCCCACTGGATGTCACCGTGCCGCCAATCATTCTGGAGAATGGCGCGCTTCATGCAATGCTGGTCGATCTGGCAGCCGGTTCCAGCCGCGATGAAGTACAGAGACGGCTGGGAGTGAGTAGTGATGAACTTGAGGCTCTGTACCGGCTGATTGAAATGGAGGGACTCGGCCGTCAGGTGGCGGGTGGTGGGTGGAAGCCCCTGGCGCTGGCACTGGAGCAAGACGGTGTGGAGAAGCTCGCCGAGGTCGCATCGCTGCTTGCGATGGTGATGGCCGATACACTGCAGGCCCACTGGACGGCACTGGATTCCACAGTATCCGGGCTTGCTGTTGCGGGGCGCCTTCCACTCAACCAGACAGGCTTCATCCTGATCGGCGACTACCTTCTGGGTCTTCTCCAGGCGGAAGCTTTCTGGCAGGCAGGTCTTGCCCCATCAGACCGCAGATATGCGTTTCGCGTGTACCGGATGAATCCCGCCGATGCGCCGGCGGGCCACGTTGTCAGCTATACCGGGTACCGGGGATGGCAGGTGGTCCGTTATTCCCCTACCGGTGAGATATTCGGTTTTGCTGCGCTCCTGAACCCAGAGTCGACAATGAGCAAAGCCATGTTGGGTGAAACCGACACTGAAACTGCTGCCCGGATGACCGGAGAGCTGATAGATGCCTACCGTCTGTGGTATCTGATGGATACACTGCCTGATCCTCCTACACGGCGTATCCTTCAACGCCTTGAGGCGGTCGACGTTGAGGGGCGCCTGCGCATTCCCATCATCACCCAGGATGATCTTGTCAAGATGCGTTCCATTGCGTGGTGGTTGGGGGAAGCCCTGTGGGAGCATCTGCGGGCACTCCTGCCCGAGATCGGGAAGGTTGCGGTAGAACTTGGGTACGGTGATCCGGAGATGCTGGGGGAGGTTGCACTGGCGACGTGGGAGATGGCGGTGCATGTGGCAGTATGGGACATGGTCGGCCGTGGACTGCTGCTGCCTCCAATCGAACACAGGGCTCAGGCTCTGGCAGTGCAGACGTATCGATAGTGTTCCGCGAAAGCTGGCATGCCAACTCGGGATGGGTACTAAAGGATTTCCGGACGGAAAGAAGGAGCAATTGATGAAAGTGAACCGCAGACATTTCCTGGCTTCAACTTTTCCGGCCGCCGGAGCGGCGGCTTTGGGATTTCCCGCCACGGGGGACCCTGCCGATCCTGAACA
>JAGLTZ010000148.1 GCA_023135015.1 Candidatus Latescibacterota bacterium | reverse complement strand
GAACAGCTGCCCGAGGCTGTCGCAACCCTGGAACCGATGACGAGCGACGAGCCACACGCGATAACTGACGAGGAACGCTGGAACCGTATCATCAAGGCGCAGAGGCTCATGGCTGACGAGGGACTGGACGGCATCCTGATGCTGGGCGGTACCAGCATGCTCTATTTCGCCGATATGAGGTGGGGAAGGAGCGAGCGGACCTTTGCCCTGATCCTTCCTCGGGAGGGACCCCCTTCCTGGGTCTGTCCGGCATTTGAAAGGATGCGTGCAGCTCAGGGGATCCGCTTCGGGGATGATATCAGGACATGGGAGGAGCACGAGAGCCCCTATGCGCTGATTGCCTCGGTCCTCGCCGATCATGGTATGCGCACCGGCAGGCTGGGACTGGAGGAGACCACCTACTACCATGTGGCCGACTGCATCGGCAGGGATGCCCCGGCCCTGACAATTACCTCGGCCGATCCGGTCACCAGGGGATGTCGTGCGATTAAAAGCCTCTCAGAAATTGACCTGATGCAGCATGCCAACCGTGTCACCCTGGAGGCCCTCAGGGCTGTCTTCAGTTCGATGGTACCTGGAATGAACCAGCGTGATTTCAAACGGCTGTTGTCGGCCGCATACGGCCGGCTCGGCTATAGCGGCGGCGGGCTGGTCCTGTTTGGTGAGAATTCCGCTTATCCTCACGGCACCGCCAGGGAAGAGGAGATAAAGGAGGGGACGGTGGTACTGTGCGATAGTGGCACCACAGTAGATGGCTACCGCTCGGATATCACCCGGACGGCTATCTTCGGGGAACCTTCAGTAGAGCAGAGGAGGGTCTGGACGCTGGTTAAGGATGCCCAGACAGCGGCGCTGGAGACCGCGGGCCCGGGCGTTCCCGCAGGAGAGGTGGATCGGGCCGCCCGCGACGTAATAGACCGTGGAGGGTACGGGCCCGGCTACAAGTACTTCACCCACCGCCTGGGCCATGGCATCGGGATGGACGGGCACGAGTGGCACTACCTTGTTCAGGATAATACCCTGCCGCTGGAACCTGGAATGACCTTCAGCAATGAGCCTGGGATTTACATTTACGGATCCTTCGGGATCCGGCTGGAGGACATCATGGTGATAACGGAGACCGGTGCCGAGCTGCTCACAGAGCAGGCGGGCACTCCTTCGAGTGTTTTTTAATCCTCTACTTTTTTTCGCCTTCTCAGCAGGGTGACCCCCCATAGTATGATCAGGGCCGGCCACCATACCTCCATGATATCCACGAAATCCCACCAAAGTTGATCGATCCAGCCGGCCTCATACGCCGCCCCCCAGACTGAGATGAGAACGAGGAAACCTCCCGGCCAGAGGGGCCAGGTACCGCTCTGAAACCAGGTCGTCCGGTCGATCAGGTAGATTGCGACAAATCCTATCCCGAGGCAGAAGGGAACCCAGTAGTTTTCAAAACCGAAGAGCTCCAGATCGCTTAGTGATATACCTGCACCCATCCCGATCAGGATCATCGCGGGGATTAACAGACCGTAATTACGGGTTGATAGATGCCCGGCCAGAAAGGCGCCGCCCAGAACGATAAAGAAGATACCACCACCGATATCGAGGAGGTTGCTGAGCAGGAGGAGACTGCCGAGGGCGATTAATACCCACGCGGCCGGGTGATGGCCGGAGGGCCTGTAAGTCGTTTCATTTGCCTGTTCGTTCGTCATCGGATCGTCCTCCAAATCGTTGGGATGCCCATCCTTTCTATATATACACCACTTCAGCCGAAAGGTTTTATAAATCATTACAGCCGCCGCGATGAGGCTGTAGCACAGGCGGCGGCTGTCAACTGCTTATGACACTCCCAGACCCTTACCAGGTGCTGAATTTCGCCAACCAGGCAGGAATGTAAGTTCTTCGTGACAACCTTTCTTTCAGGCGCCTGCCACCATTTTTATGTTCCAGTTCCAAACTACCTTGCCTGTGCAGCACCGCAGACACGGTTTCGATCTCAACCTTCCCTGGATAGCACAGCTGAGCCATTACTGGCACGACAGTTGCAATTATCGATACCAGAGAGACGCCGACCCCGGCGTCCATTATCCCATAGTGCACCGCTCCGTAATTACGGTGATGTATCGAGAGCGACGAGGCGTCCGGCCAGCAAGGCACGAGGAGGAGGGATAGCGGTGTCTATCGCGACGACGAGCAACGAGGCTGGCCTGAATGCATCGGCGCTTGAATGCCAGCGTAATTGCGGAGCGGTGTACTTAATGAGGGAAGGAGGATCGGTAATGCGTATCAGAAAGGCCCTGGTTTCTCTTACTGCTGTTCTGTTGCTGGCAGGCCTGACCCCTTCGGTGGTGATGGCTTATAGCGGCAACCCGGCGTCCAATTACGATAGATGTATTACTCAGGCCGACGAATCCCTCCATGACTGCCTTGACCACGCCGTGGCGACCGAGGCTCTCTGCTGGTCAAGGTACGGCTATGCAAAGCTGTGGTGCACCATCAAGTACGCGGTCGAATCGATCATCGACTGATGCGTGATCGGAAGCACCTGCCGCTTACGGCAGTTGCGGTAATCCTGCTCTCCGCAGCCCTGGGCTGCGGAGGGCGGGAAGCGCAGATCGAACGGCTGGAATACGAACTGCAGGTCATATATGAAGAGCCTGCCGATTCGGTAGATCCGGCACTGGTGTTCCCGAGGGATCTCATCTGCCTTCACAACAAGCTGTACGTCCTGGACGGCAGGCTTTCGCAGGTTGCGATATTCAAGGGGGGAACCGGTGAACTGCTCGGCACTTTCGGTGGTCTTGGTGGAGGGCCAGGGGAGCTGGGGCGGTTCCCCTACGCTCTGGTAAGTGACGGCGAACGGATAGGAGTCGCCCACCTCTACCATGTCTCCTGGTTCACCTCATCGGGTGACTTTCTCGAGCTGGAACAGATCCCTCCGCTCGATATGGCAACTCCTTCCCTGCAGTTCAGTTCCGGCGGGTGGCTGTTTAACGCTTCATATCATGGCCCCGGATCCCCGGTTGCATTCTACGTTTCAGCAGGAGGGGATACGTTGGGTTACGGTGAGGCAGTCACGTCGAGACAGCCTGACTCGGCCGGCCTGGCATCGATGGAATTGAATGCGGTTCACGCATGCAGATTCGAGAACGGCAATGTGATCATGGGGTGGAGCCAGGAGAACCGGATCGAATTCTTATACCCAACGGGCAATACGCTCGCCATCGACATGTGGACCCACTTCCCGAAGAAGCAGGAGAGGCGCCCTGACGGCAGGCTGCGGAATCTGCCCGCATATACTATCAATGCTTCCATGGGAGCTGACGGTCTCGCTTACCTTCTTGATGGAAGCCGTAGGGTGGTCCGGGCCTACGATTCCACCGGCCGGCTATGCAGCGAACATCATCTGACGGCACCTGTTCTACAAACTACCTGGGTGGGTGCGGGACTGGCATACGCCATTGATGGTTCTGACAGGGTTTTCAGGCTGCGGCAGCTCGGAGCGGTAGGCTCAGGGGATTCTGCAGGGGATACAGTACGGAAAGCAGCCTCATCGGGCATTTCAGCCGGTGGAATAGAGGATCCGAATAGGGATAGGCCCCATCTTCCTGGCGAGATTATTGAAAGGGTAGGCGATCTTAGATCAATGTTTCTGGAGAGGGGTATTCTGCGGGGAGGACATCCCGAGGGTATCAATTCCAGGCCCAGAAGGATTGTGGCTGTAGGCGGCAGGGAGCTGATCTACCTGGGCTACGAGGACGGCCAGGGACTGCTGCTGGGCGAGTCAGACGATAATGTATGGAGTGTCAGAGTGATGGTATCTCCGCACCCGCGGGGTTCTCTTCGTTCCCACATCTATATGGCGGGAGACCGGCCGCACCTCAGCGATCCCCGCCTCGGGCTTTTCTCACTCGAGAACGCTGACAAAGGAGTCGAATGGGAAGGGGGAGTGTGGCCGAGCAGCATGGTATGGCTGGATGGGAACAGGTGGCTCGTTCATGACGCCATGGAGCAGAGAAGAGAGCCGCTTTTCATAGTCGACCTGAGCACCGGGAAGAGTGCAGGGGTGGGAGGATCCGGCAGCCACAGAAAGGCGGGACTCCTGTTCAAGCCGGCCTACAACTGGTGGCGCATGGCCCGCTGGGACAGCGAGCGGGTTCTGGTCTTCGACGAGTCGCAGCTGCGCCTCGCCTTCTGGTCACCTGATGGATTGTCGGAATGGAAGCCGGTAACCGGCAGCGGTCTGCGGCCGATCGACCAACGCCGGAAGGGTATGATGCCAGAGTACGATATAGACGGGCTGGTCGCTCTTGCAGCCACATGCGTCCTTGTATACAACAGTGACTTCGATGGAGACGCAGTTGTCACAACAGCCACACTCATATCACCCGATGGCGAGACCCTCGGGCGGTGGAACCTGCCGCTGGATAACTACCTGCGCAGCATGACGGTAGGGCCGAGTGGCCGGCTCTTCCTCAGCACGGATAATGCGCTCTATGAATGGGTGGGGGTGGATGGGTATCTATGATTCCGGCACCACGACTTCTTGAGCTGCTCCCCTTTTCCGCTGCGTTGTTACTGATACTGCTTCTGGGCATTCACGGTATCATGAAGGGGGAGATGGTGCCGGATGAGTTCTATGATGGAAGTGATATCGGGACAGAAAACGGGGAGGAAACGATCTTCCCGGAATGGATGGGATTGGACCTTCCCGAACTGCTCGGGCCTCTTCAGACCCTTAACGGAGCTGCCGCAGTTCCCCCGCACCCCGGCCTGACCCTCTGGGTTCTCATCAGGGACCGTGAATGTATAGCCTGTCTGGATGAGCTGCCGCTTCTAGCCGCATTCGTCGACAGTCTGAACAGTTCCCGGCTAAGTGTGCTGGCGGTGGCAATAGGAGATCGCCACGAGGCACGCCGGAACATGTGGGGGGTCGAGACAGATATGCCTGTCTTCGTCACCGGTTGTGATGGAGTTCTGGAAGCTCTGGGAGCACATGACACCCCACTTCGTGCTCTTACCTGGTATGGCAGGATTATCGGTCTGACCGGGTTACCCATCAATACGGTTACTGGACGTCGGGCCCTGTATAAATTGGTGCAGATGTGGATCAGTGAGTAGGAGCTATTCGTACCGCAGGCTCTCTACTACGTCGAGGCGCATCGCCCGTAGTGCAGGGAGTACGCCTGAGCACCAGCCGACCGCGCCGATAAAGGTTACCGCTATAACTGCGACGAACATCGAGGTCATTGGTGCGAATAACACGGAAAGCTCCCCGCTGTCCTGCATCTGCTCCACGATGAAGCCCAACCCGCTGTTGATGCCCGTCCCAAGCAGGAATCCCACCAATCCAGCTGTAACTACCAGCAGCAGGCTCTCGATCATGAACTGATTGAAGATGTGCTTCTGGCGAGCTCCGACCGCCCGCCGGACACCTATCTCACGGGTGCGCTGGGTGACGATGAAGAACATGACGTTCATTACCCCGATGCCGCCGATGAGCAGAGTTAAAAGACCCACTCCTCCCAGGAAGACCCGCATGACCATCACTATCGGCCCCAGGAACTGCAGTCCCTCGAGCTGGCTGTAATAGGGGAAAGCATCCTCACCGATCGCCGGGTCGATGCCGTGCAGGCGCACCAGCCGCTGGCGCGCCTCATCACCTGCCCTTGCATAGTCGAGTCGATTGATGGGCTCCAGCTGAAGGCGGCTGAGCCGGTCGGTGCCGCTGAAGAGCTGCATGGCCGTCGTGTAAGGGATCAGGGTCTTGTCGTCATCCAGCGACTGGTTGATGGAGTTCTGCATTCCCTTGCGGGTAGCGACACCAATGACCCTGAACCGGATACCGCCGATACGGATATATTCACCAACAGGGTCCGGGGCGTCTTCGCCGAAGAGGCGGTTCTTGACACTGTAGCCGATAAAGGCCATCCGGCGGTTCTCACGAATGTCGCGGGGATTTATACGCCGGCCGGCACGGAGCTGGATATTTCGGGTCAGATCCCCCCCCACATCGATGCCGAGGGTGTGGATGGCCCGGTCCTCATTGCCGTACTTGAAGTTGAGAAAACTGCAGTTGATCTCCGGCAGTACCTGCGCGATGTACTGCGGCTGGTAGCGGAGCGCCTCCACATCCTTCATGGTGAGATATACAGGACGGGCCTCGAGGTAGGAACGCCGCCCCGGGACCCTGCCGCCATACATGGTGACCAGCCTGTCCCCGAGCTGGCTTATGGTTCTGTCCATAAAACCGCGGAAGCCGTCCCCGAAACCCATGAGGATAATAACTGCGGTGATTCCCCACACGATCCCGAATGCCGTCAGGAAGGTCCGGCCACGGCTCGCTCTCAGCTCCATCACCGCTTCCCCCACCAGCTCGCCTGTCAGCGTCCGCGCCGTCCAGAGCGGCTTTACGACCTTCCCGTTGGTAGTGTCCTCTCCACGTTCGTAGCGCAACGCCTGTATGGGAAGAAGCCTGGAGGCGCGCACTGCCGGCATGTAGCCGGATACGATGCCGGTGGTGATCATCACCAGGATGACCACTGCCACGAGGAAGGGTGAGTTGACCGGTATGGGAACCGCCTCGGGCAGCGGCAGCATAGACACTCCTCCCAGCAGGGCTGATCCGATCAGGAAGCCGATGAAGCCGCCCATGCTGGTGATCACCGTGGCCTCGGCCAGGAACTGGCGGCGGATGTCGCGGCGCCGCGCCCCCACCGCCATGCGGACCCCGATCTCACGGGTGCGCTCCTGCACCGTAACCAGCATGATGTTCATCACGCCGATCCCGCCCACGAAGAGGGTGGTTATCCCCACCAGGCCGAGCAGGAGTGTGAGGCCGGTGGTGAGCATGTTGAGGAGGGCCTCGAACTCGTTGAAGTCGAAGATCATCAGTGCTTCTTCATCGGTGGGGTCGAAATGATGTCTCCTGGCCATCGCCTCCCGCAGCTGTGTGACCAGCTCGGACGACCTCGATTTATCGGCCGGTGTGAGGAAAAGCATGTCGATGCTGCGTCCGTCCCCCCACAGTTCCTGTATGGTGCTCATGGGGATCAGTATCGTCTCGTCGTGGCGGCTGTTGATCTGGGAGGTCTGTCCCTCTTTTCCCCGCGCCACGCCGATCACTGTGAAGGTCATACCCCCGAGGCGGAACTCCTTACCCGCAGCTTCAGCATCCTCGCCGAACAGTTCGTTGCGTACACGGTGCCCGATAAACGCGAAACGGCGCCTCTCCGCAACGTCACGGTCGCTGATGAAGCGGCCCTGGGCCACGTGCCAGTTGCCCTGTTCCTTCCTTTCGGGAAAAACTCCTCTGGTGGCGTAGCTGCGGGTGTCGAGGGGGGACTTGGCCTCAAAATTTCGCATGACGACAGGCATCACTAATTCTGCCAGAGGTATGTTGGCCAGCAGGTAGTCGATATCGTCCAACTCGGGGATGACCCGGGTGCCTGCCTGGGTCTTGGGGGTGCGGATCGAGGTGAATCCGGGAATGGCGATTACCAGGCCGGTTCCGATCTGCCTCATTCCGTCAGCGAGGATCTGGCGTGCGCCCAGACCCCAGCCCAGCAGGATCATGATGGCCACGATACCCCAGGCGATCCCGAACAGGGTCATAAAGCTGCGCAGACGTATGTCGCGCAGGTTCTGGATCGACTGCCGTGCGATCTCGACCGCCTGCATTATGCTACGCTACCTGCTCACCTGTTTCGTTTTTCAGCTTTCGGGAATGATGACGACATCTCCCTCAGACAGACCATCCACAATCTCGGTCTTGATGCCGTCGGAGATGCCAACCTTGACAGGGATGCGTCGATAGCCATCCTCGAGAGTCTCGTCCCGGATCTGGACGAAGACTCCATCCTCCTCGTAGATAAGTGCGGCTTCAGGCAGAGAGAGAACGTTCAGCCGCTCTTCGAGGATAAGTTCGGCATCGGCGGACATGCCGGCCCGCAGCAGCTCCTGGCCTTCGTCGATGCGCGCGTGGACCTCGAACCGGACTACGTTGGCTTCTTCAATGCCGAGAGGGGAAATGAGTTCGACTACTCCGGTGAAGATGCTGTCCGGGTAGCTTACGACATTGATACGGGCAGGCATTCCAGTATTCACTCTGGCGATATCAGCCTCGTCCACCTCACCTTCGAAGTGCATGGCGGTATCGTCGGCTATTACCATGAGCACAGTCCCCCCGAAGGCGGACGACATCGGTATGACCGCCGCGCCGGGGTCGGTGTCGCGAGACAGTATTATCCCGGCGATGGGCGCCCGGATGGTCATGCTCCCGATGACTTCGCCGGCCTCACGGTCCACGAGCTGCTGCTCTTCTTCGTTGAGGGTGAATCCGCCCACAAGTGCGTTCTCGCCCGACCCCTTCTCCAGGACCTTCAGCTGGGCGATGGAGGAAACAAAACGGACCCGTGCCGCCTGGTAGCGGGCTCGGGCATCCTCGAAATCCTCTGAGGACACAAGCTCTCGCTCCAGCAGGGCCTGGAAACGTTGGAATATCTTTTCGGTCTGGACCTTGTTCTCGTAGGCCAGCTGCGCCTCGTTTCGGGCCCGGAGCAGCTCCGTAGGGGTGGCGCCGGGTATAACCTCCAGCAGAGGTTGGCCGACCGCCACTCGATCACCCTGTTCGACGAAGAAACGGCTTACCAGCCCGCCGATGCGCGACTTGATATCCGCCCGGTAGCGCGGCTCGATCTTGCCGGTGGCGATCACCGTTCTATATATATCGGCACGCTCTACCATGGCCGTGCGCAGCTCTTCCTCCTCGCCCTTTCCCATGAACGACTGTAGCCCCAGCCACCCCAGGACGAGGATGACCAGCACGATGATCGCCCTTTTTATCCAGCGTTTCATATCCAGTTCCGAGGCTTGAAGTAATGAGAACCAGGATCAACCGGCGTACGGCAC
>JAGLTZ010000147.1 GCA_023135015.1 Candidatus Latescibacterota bacterium | reverse complement strand
ATTCCTTGCCTGTACTGGAGGAGAGTGTCATGCCTGTAAAGAAACTGAAGGAATTTCTGGATAGTAACAAAGTCAAATATGTGACCATGAGTCACTCGCCGGCCTACACCGCCCAGGAAATCGCCGCGATGGCCCACATTCCGGGAAAGGAACTGGCCAAGACAGTGATAGTGAAGGTTGACGGGGAGATGGCGATGGCAGTACTTCCCGCCTCGTACAAGGTGGATTTCAAGCTGCTGAAGAAAGCTGCCAAGGCTAAAAAGGTCGAGCTTGCCGGCGAGAAAGAGTTCAAGGACCTTTTTCCTGAGTGTGAGGTTGGTGCGATGCCGCCTTTCGGAAATCTGTACGATATGAATGTCTTCGTGGCTGAAAGCCTGGCCGAGGGTAAAGAGATAGCCTTCAACGCAGGTTCTCACACGGAACTGATTAAGATGTCGTACGCTGATTTCGAGAAGCTGGCCGAGCCGACGGTCCTGAAGTACTCGATAAAAGACTGAACCCGAATTTGAATCTGATTCAGAACTCAAATCTTGATATGGATCTGGATTCGAAGGGTTAGAAAGCCTCCAGTGCGGAGTCGACGTCGTCGAATAGTTTCAGTATTGCCTCGAAGGAGACTATATCAAAGACACGCTTGACGAACGGCTGAGGCGCCGCCAGGTGTAGCTCTCCTCCCTGATCGCGCAAGTGGTGGACAAGACGGATGATGATGCTGAGCCCTCCCGATGAGATGTATTCCACACCCTCCAGATCGAGAACTACGTTATTACGATCCTCGATCTGCCCGGTTATTCTATCGTAGGCCAGCGGGGCCTCGGTGGCATCCAGGCGGCCGACCAGCTTGAATACACAGGCACCTGATTCATGTTCCGTGCGCGAAATCTCAAGGGACATAGCCTCTACCTCTTCCTCTTTCTCATTTCCCCCGACGATAGTCTCACTCCATCTTTCCCCCCAGCATCACCACAGCTTCTTCCAGGCTGCTCCGGCAGACTAACACTGTGTCCAGTTGAAGGGAGTTTAGCAAATCCATAATCTTGGAATTGACACAGGCCAGCACAAGCTGTCCATCCTGAGCCATGCATTCAGACCGGCACCCCATGAGTGTCCCGATACCGGAAGAATTGATCCAGCGTACCTGACTCAGGTCTATGACCACCAGTGAATTATTTCCCGAGAGGAGGTCCTGCACCTTGTCGTGGAGAGCCTCTGTTAGTTCCCCTCCCATGAGCGGTCCATCGGGCGACAGGAGTGTCACCGGCCCGTATGTGGTCGTTGGAATCTTCATCATAGCTGCCCGATCCCCTCTTCTTGACACCTGAGCCGGTGCGCCCATACGATTGACAAGCCGTGGAACCGTCCGAACTGGAACAGAATTTCGATCCCACACTGCGTATTTACGAGCTGACCACTCTGTACGAGGTCAGCCGCGTCCTGCTGGGGTCCACATCACCGGAGCATCTAGCCTTTGATGTTCTGACAGCCGCGATGGGCCTCACAGGCTCCATCTGGGGCGTCCTCTGGGTAGCGACCGACGACGAGGGCACGTTCAATTGCCTTCGCACCTGCGGTCAGCCGATGTCGTCACCAGAACCGGTCTCCCTCCCTTACGACTGGGCCATGTCGCTGGCCGAACGCTCGCAGCCCCTGCTATGGGAGGAGACAACCGCCAAAGGAACGACTGGTCAAACGCTTTTCACCAGCCCGGCGCCTCAATGGCTTGAGACACTCGAACCAGAACTCATTCTTCCCCTCACGGAACGGGGAAGACTTCTGGGTCTAATCGGCCTGGGCCCCAACTCCCTCGACCAACGGTATGAACCTTTTCTGCTCAACCTTCTCGGCTCGGTCGGCCACCTGGTGGCGCTTGCTCTTAACAAGTACATCAGCGATGGAGTATACAGCGGCCTTAAACCGACCCTCTCATCTCTGGATGCCTACCGCCAGCAATATCCGATCTTAGGCGAGATCGTTGGTGAAAGCCAAGCCGTTCTAACACTGTATAAAGATCTCATATCTGTTGCACATGCCTCATGCACCGTCCTGCTCGAGGGTGAGACCGGTAGCGGCAAGGAACTCGCAGCCCGAGTCCTTCACAACTTGGGCCCCCGCCGTGATAGACCGTTCATCGAAATGGATTGTGGTTCAATCCCTGAGAACCTGATCGAGAGTGAGCTTTTCGGGCATATAAAGGGGTCGTTCACTGGCGCCACACAGGACCGGCGAGGGGTTTTCGAGTTAGCCAGCAGCGGCACCCTGTTCCTGGACGAGGTGAGCAATCTTCCATTGCTGACCCAGGCCCGCCTGCTGCGGGTTCTGCAGGAACGCCGCTTCCGTCCGATAGGCGGTGAGCAGAGCCTGGAAGTGGACGTCCGCGTGATCGCCGCCACCAACAAAGATCTCCAAAGGGAGGTTCAGAAGGGCAACTTCCGCGAGGACCTGCTCTACAGGCTGCACGTCTATCCAATCAGGCTCCCTTCACTGCGAGATCGGAAGGAGGATATTGCCGTTCTGGCGGCACACTTCCTGGAACTCTCGGCACAGGAGAACAGGATGCCTGTGCCCACCATGACCAAAGACTTCTTGGAATGGCTGGAGCGTCGCAAATATCCGGGCAATGTAAGGGAGCTGCAGCATCTGATGGAACAGGCGCTCCTGAGATCAATAGGGAAAGAGAACCTGTATCTTGAAGAACTTGAGGATGCGCTAACCCATTACCCGCTTGCTCCGGAGGTGAAAGAAGAGGACCTGGCGACAGGACCTCAGACCGAAGTCGAGCATGCAGCATATCCGGGCAAGGCCGGTGAGGCGCGTGGGGCATGGGTCCTGGATATGCTCCGAAGGCACCGGTTCAATGTCAAGGCGACCGCGGAGAAGCTCTCATCACAAGCACACACAGATCCGTCGCACCCGCCACCGCTTACAGACCGCAGCAGCCTCACCTACTATCTCCAGGGCGAGTGCTTCAGGCTGTTCCTGGACCACGGCGGTGATTATGACCGGGCGTCGCAGGAGCTCGCGGGAGATTTCCCTGAAACGGCCCGAACAGCAGGCTCTCGAATCAGGAAGTACGTGGGCGCGGCCGCAGGAGCTGTGGAAGGATGCAGCAACATGGAGCAGGCCCGCGAAATGCTGGGCAGGAAATTCTCGAAACTACCCGACGATTACAAGGAAGTCCTCGACCGGCTGGCCCGATACCTTTGGGATATAAAAAGATCGGGGGCATCGCAGCTGTGACGGCTGCGATACCCCCGACCCGGATTTCGACTCCCCACTTGGGAGACTGCCGATACCCCATACTACCCGGGTGCCGGAGGGGTATTACGGCAGTAACTTACTCAATCATCCCAGGCTTACGAGGGGCCTCCTTCTCCTCCAGTAGAGCGCCCTTACGGGGAGCTTCCTTCTCTTCCAGCAGAGCACCCTTACGAGGGGCTTCCTTCTCTTCCAGCTCCATAGGTGCGTCCTCTTCCCCGAACACAGAAGCCCGGCGAGGTGCCTCTTTCTCCTCGAGTTCCACAGGAGCGT
>JAGLTZ010000146.1 GCA_023135015.1 Candidatus Latescibacterota bacterium | reverse complement strand
CCGATTCTGCCGTGCGGATTACCCACATTCCAACCGGCATTGTTGCTCAGTGCCAGAACGAGCGATCCCAGCACAAGAACCGCGCCATGGCGATGAAGGTACTGCGGTCGCGTCTCTACCAGTATTATTTAGAAAAGCAGCGAGAGGAACAAGCTGCAAAGGAAGGGGAGAAGAAAGACATCGCGTGGGGCAGCCAGATTCGTTCCTACGTCTTTCAACCCTATACGATGGTGAAAGACCACCGTACCGGCGTGGAGACCTCGAACGTCCAGGCGGTCCTCGACGGCGACCTGGACCGCTTTATCGAGGCATACCTCACCTGGGAGAAGACCGGGGCCTGAGAGGCCGGCGAGGAGTGGAGCGACAGTCAAAGAGGGTAGAGCGGGTCTGGCTGATCCGGCACGGCCAGACAGAATACAACCTGCACGCGAGGGCCCTGCGGTTGAGTGCGGAGGGTTTTAACCGGATCGTACGCGAGTCGGAGGAGAGCCGATTGACGCCCGAGGGTCACGGCCAGATCGAGCGACTTGTCGGACATTACCAGGACCGGCCGCTGCAGGCTGTGCACAGCAGCCCGCTTCCAAGAGCTCTGCAGAGCGCAGAGATCCTTTCTGATTCCCTGGAGCTTCCAATCATCTGTATCGATGGATTCCGCGAGTTCGTGCCGACGGAGGTAAAACCTCTGTTCTTCCCTGACCGCGACCGTACGCTTCGCTGCTGGTTCCTGCACAGCATGTCACGGCAGTTCATACCCCTCTTCCCGGTGTCGGAGTCGGTCTGGCAGGCGCGGGCCAGGATCAAGAAGGCCTGGAGGGAACTACTGGCCTGGACGCCGCCTGACGGCGGCAGTGGAGGTACTGAGCGTCTGGTTGCGGTCCACCGCGGGACCGTCCTCATACTGCTCTGGGCTCTGTGGTGGGACCGGCAGTGGACTGTCGTCAATTCGGATGTGTCAAATGGAGGAATAACGGAGATAATAAGGAAGTAATTCCGTATAATGTCGCGACTTGAGGAGCCTGATAACCTGAACCGCAAGTGAGCCTGTGACAGATCAAGAACACATTGTGGATCCAGATCCGATTCTTCCCCCTGAGGAAGCCGGGACCGACCAGTATATCGCGGCCCGGAGGGACCACCTGGAGGAGCTCCGCAGGCGGGGGGTGGAACCGTATCCGTATCGTTTTGAGCCGTCGCATTCGGTAGCCGGCATCATGGCTGAATGGGATGAGCTGTGCCCTGAGCAGGCAGAGCCCCAGGAGAGGCCGAGGGTGGTGCTGGCCGGCCGCCTCACCGCGGTCCGTATGCATGGCAAAACCGCCTTCGGCGACCTACTGGACGCCACCGACCGGGTACAGATCTATATAAAGAGGGACGAGGTCGGGGATGAGGTCTTCGAGGTATTCGAGCTGCTTGACCTGGGGGACTGGATCGGTGTCGAGGGCACACTGATGGTGACCCGTACCGGCGAACGGACCCTCCGGGTGATCTCGCTGACCCTGCTGGCGAAGTCTATCCGCCCGATTCCGACCCCGAAAACGACAGTGGACCCCGATACCGGTGAGGAAAGAACGTACTACGCCTTCGCAGACAAGGAGGCGCGCTACCGCCGGCGCTATGTGGATCTCTTCGTCAACCCGGAGGTCAGGGAGATCTTCCGCATACGGGCCAGCCTGGTTACCGAACTGCGCTCTTTCCTGGATGGCCGTGGCTTCCTGGAGGTGGAGACTCCTGTGCTCCAGCAGCTGCACGGCGGTGCCAGCGCCAGACCCTTCATAACCCTTCATAACACCCTCGATATTGAATTGTACCTGAGGATTGCTCTGGAGCTGTATCACAAGAGGCTGATTGTCGGGGGGCTGGACCGCGTCTACGAGATCGGACGGATATTCCGCAATGAGGGACTCGACCGCTGGCACAATCCCGAGTTCACCATGCTGGAATTATATCAAGCCTACGCCGACTACTCGGATATCATGCAGCTGGTGGAGGATATCTTCGCCAACTGGTGTGATAATGTGCTGCAGGGTGAAACCGGGCTGCAGTTCGACGGCCAGTCGATCAACCTGGCTCCACCATATCCGCGCCGGCCGTTTCTGGAACTGGTCATGGAATATAGCAGGCTGGATGCAGCAGAAATGGACGAGGATGATCTGAGGAATGCCCTGCGGGAGAAGGGGGTGGATGTGGAGGGGAAAATCGGGAAGGGTGGTCTTCTGGACGCGGCTTTCGGCGAATTTGTCGAACCCAACCTGGTCCAGCCGGTTTTTGTTATCGACTATCCGCTGGAACTGAGCCCGCTCGCCAAGCGTCACAGGGAGGAGCCCGGCCTCACGGAACGGTTCGAACTGATCATTGCGGGCATGGAGTTCGCCAATGCCTTCAGCGAGCTGAACGACCCGGATGACCAGCGGGCAAGATTCGCGGCGCAGCTTGCGCTGCTCGAGATGGGGGACGAGGATGCGCAGCGGCTCGACGAGGATTTCGTGCTCTCACTCGAATACGGAATGCCGCCGACAGGGGGGTTGGGGATCGGCATCGACCGGGTAGTGATGCTCTTCACAGACCAGCGCTCAATCCGGGATGTTATCCTCTTTCCCACACTGCGCCCGGAGGAGGGACGCGGCTAACTAAGGGGGGCCGGGGGAAGGAAGGCCACAGGTGCGCTACGAGACATTCATCGCACTCCGATACATGCGGAGCCGCCGGCGTACGCGGTTTATCTCCCTTATCACCTACATATCGGTGGGTGGGATCGCTATTGGTGTAGCCGCCCTCGCCATTGTCCTTTCCACCATGAACGGGCTGGAGACCGAAGTCCGGCAGAAAATCCTGGATACAGATGCCCATATCAGGGTCGTAACGTTCCACAACAACGGTATCGAGGGAGGGACGTGGCAGGCGGTGATGGATACGCTCCTGGGCGTACCCGGAATAGTCGGTGTGACTCCCTATATCGAGAGCGAGGGTATGGTAGGGGGACGGCAGCGCGTCACCGCAGTTATCAGGGGCATCGATCCCTCAACCGCAGACAAGGTCTATACGATCTCGAAGGACATCCTCTTCGGCAGCCTCGACCTGGGCAGTTCCTTTGAGCCGGTAAGTCCGGAAAATTCCCGGAAACTGGAGTTCTATGGCATGGTGGTCGGCTGGGATCTGAGTCAGCGTGTTGGACCGATGGGCCAGAAGGGGTATGTGGCGGTGCTGCCTGATGAGGAAGAGGGGGCTGGCGCGATAACCCTCTTTCCCAGTATCCGGCAGCGCAACTTCAAGATCACCGGAGTCTTCAAGACAGGTCTTTATGAATACGACGTCGCGTACGCTTACCTGGGGTTAGAAGCCGCGCAGAATCTTCTGGGTATGGGAAACAGGGTTACAGGCCTGGCGGTCCGCATAGACGATATGTGGGATGCGGAATCTGTCAAAAAGAAGCTGGAACAGGTCCTGCCGTATCCCTACTGGGTGATCACCTGGATAGATCAGAACAAGAACCTCTTCTCGTGGATGACCATCGAGAAGTGGGCGATGTTCATCGTGCTGGGCCTGATCATAATGGTTGCCGCGTTTAATATCATCTCGACGCTCATCATGGTCGTTATGGAGAAAAAGAGAGAGATAGGGATACTGAAGGCCATGGGAGCAACCAGGTCGGCGGTGCAGAGAGTGTTTGTGAGCCAGGGGATGGTCGTGGGTGTAATGGGTACCATTATCGGTCTTGTAATCGGATACGGCTTCTGCTGGGCCCAGAAGACCTTCAGGCTGATCAGTCTGCCTCCTGACGTCTATTTTATCGATGCCGTGCCCATCGATATGCGTTTTCTCGACTTCATTCTGATAACACTGTTGAGCCTGCTTCTCTGCCTGATCGCCAGTCTCTATCCGGCCCGCAGGGCGGCTTCTCTTGCGCCCGTGGAGGCCATTAGATATGAGTGAGGAAGCAAACGGAACGCTGCTGCGCGTGGAGGACCTCCACAAGAGCTACTCGACCGCCGGTGAACCGCTCCAGGTTCTGCGGGGGCTGGACCTGGAGGTAGAGAGCGGTGAGGTCGTGGCTATCGTAGGAGCCTCGGGAACGGGGAAGAGCACGCTCCTGCATCTCATAGGCGCCCTCGACAGACCCACTGCCGGAAGGGTGGTACTGGCAGGCAGGGACCTGAACACCCTGTGGGATGAAGCCCTTGCGGAGGTGCGTAACCAGGATATCGGATTCGTTTTCCAGTTTCACTACCTCCTGCCGGAGTTCACTGCTCAGGAGAATGTTGCCCTGCCCGCGCTGATGGCGGGCAAAGAGATGGAGGAAGCGATGGAGCGGGCGCTGGAGCTTCTGGGTGCCGTGGGGCTATCCGACCGTGCCGACCATCGGCCGGTCAAGCTTTCGGGTGGAGAGCAGCAGAGGGTCGCTGTAGCCCGTGCTCTGACGAACAGCCCGAGCCTTGTGCTGGCCGATGAGCCATCCGGTAACCTGGACACTGCTTCCAGCGAGAGCCTGCACGAGCTCCTGTGGGGTCTGAACGAGTATGAGGGGCAGACCCTGGTGCTGGTTACCCATAACCTTCAGCTTGCATCCAGAGCGCAGAGGGTGCTGGAACTCTCCGAGGGGTGTCTCCATCCAAGAGCCGACACCACTCCGGATCGATGAGGGGTTAGGGATCGACATGTTGTGTCAGGACTGCAAGCAGCGGGTGGCCACGGTTATCTACACCGAGGTCCGGGAGGGGGAGAAGAAGGTCCTCCACCTGTGCCAGTCGTGCGTGGAGAAGCGAGGTATTCCCACTCCGGTGTTGAGGAACCCACTGCAGGTTGAAGCCCTGTTCAAGGATATGCTGCAGCAGCTGGGAGAGGAGGAAGGATTATTCGACGGAGGGCATCCCCTCGATTCGGAAACCTGCGCGGTCTGTGGATGGACTTTCGCGAATTTCCGTGAGACAGGCCTGCTCGGCTGCCCGCAGTGTTACGCTGCTTTTGAAGAGCCGTTGAAGCCCCTGCTGCAGAGTGTGCACGGTTCGAACGAACACCTGGGCAAGATATACGAAGTTGACGAGGAGCAGCTCAGCAGGGAAGAGGATGAGTTGTTACTGCGGGAGGCCCTGGAGGAGGCGGTCAAGCGGGAGGAGTTCGAACAGGCCGCCCAGCTCCGGGACCGGATCCAGCAGATCCAGAAGAGGGACGACTGAGCAGTGTCTGACCGATTGCAGAAGACGTTGCAGGAGATGAGCGGTCGCAAGCCCTTGTGGCTGGATGCGTCGAAGAGAGAGGGGGACGAAGTAATCGTATCCACGACTGCCTCTCTCACCCGCAATCTGCACGGCTACAATTTTCCTCTCAATTCCAATGAGGCGGAGCTGGATGAGGTTCTGGACAGGGTCTGGTCGGCTTGTGCGACGGTCGAGGAGCTTTCCGAATCGAACATGGTTCCTCTTCAGGAACTGTCGTGGGAGGACAGGCGCCTTCTTCTGGAGCGTCAGCTGATAAGTTCGGCAATGGTCGAGATCGATCGACCGGCAGGGGTTGCCATAGGCTCAGGCGAGTATTTCTCAATGATGATCAATGATGATGACCATATCAGGATGCAGCAGGTAGAGGCAGGCCTGGTGCCCGAAGAGACCTGGTCGTTTCTCGAAGCCGTCGACGAAGGTCTTGGCCGGCAGCTGCCATATGCCTACAAGGAGCCTTTCGGATTCTTGACGGCATCCCCGACAAACGTTGGGACCGGGCTCCGCGTCAGCATTATTGTGCATCTGCCCGCGCTGGTGCTCACGAATGAGGTCGAAACGGTGCTGCGTCACGCAACCCAGTACGGAGTGCAGGTCCGGGGAATTCACGGTGAAGGCTCATCGGTCTACGGCAACCTGTTCCAGATATCGAACCAGTTGACCCTGGGAAGGTCGGAAGGCGATATAGTGAAATCTTTGGTGCGTGTAGCCACCCTGCTCACCGACCACGAGATTGAAGCACGGTCGACGCTGTGGCTCCAGGCCCGTCTTCAGCTGGAGGATAAGATCCACCGCTCCATTGGATTGCTGCGTAACGCTCGGATTCTTGCCATCCGTGAGTGCATGAACCTGTTGAGTGCGGTCAGGTTGGGAGTGAACATGGAGGTGCTCACAGGCGTTGAAACTAGTAGATTAGATGAACTGATGATACTCACCCAGCCCTCGCATCTCGATCGTCGCGAGGGTCGGGTGCTGGATCCCAGCGAGCGCGACATTCTGCGGGCCGAGCTGGTCCGCACCAGAATAGATGTGACGGGAGGCAAAGGGTCATGAATGACATGTTTACAGACCGGGTGAAACGTGTCATGCAACTCGCCAGGGAGGAGTCTGCCCGGCTCGGTCACGACTACATCGGGACCGAACACTTCCTTCTGGGCATTATCCGCGATGGCGAGGGTGTAGCGGTAAACGTACTGGAGAACCTCGGTCTGGACCTTGATGAGGTCAGGCAGAGCATAGAGGATGCAACCGCCACGGTAGGGGGATCAATGACCATCGGGCAGGTCCCCTTTACACCACGTGCCAAGCAGGTCCTCGAGATAGCCGCCTATGAGGCGCGGGCGTTAAAAAGCAAGTTCGTCGGCACCGAGCACCTGCTGCTTGCGCTGGTCAAGGATAAGGACGGCTCTGCCTCGCAGATACTCTCCGCCTTCGGTATCAACTACAAGATGATCAAGGACGAGATCCAGAAATTGGGTAGGGAAGAGGGCGCCGAGCGCCTCGACTTGAAGCCGGGCAAGTCGAAGACTCCGTTTCTGGACCACTTCGGGCGCGACCTTACCCAGCTTGCTGAGCGAAACGAACTGGACCCCACAATCGGTCGTGAAAGGGAGATCGAGCGGATCGCCCAGATCCTGAGTCGGCGCAAGAAGAACAACCCGGCGCTTATCGGCGAGCCGGGCGTGGGTAAGACCGCGATCGTTGAGGGGCTGGCCCAGCAGATCGTGGACCGCTCCGTGCCGAAGGTGCTGGAGGACAAGCGGATTATCAACGTGGACATGGGCTCGCTGGTGGCGGGCACCAAGTTCCGCGGCCAGTTCGAAGAGCGGCTCAAGACCGTCATGGCCGAGCTTCGTATCGCCAAGAACATCATCCTGTTTATCGACGAGCTTCACACGATCGTGGGCGCCGGATCGGCCGAAGGCACCCTCGATGCCAGCAATATGTTCAAGCCCGCATTGGCCCGGGGCGAACTGCAGTGCGTGGGTGCAACCACCCTCGACGAGTACAGGAAGACCATTGAGAAGGACGGGGCGCTTGAGCGCCGCTTCCAGACCGTTATGGTGGATCCCCCCACACCCGAAGAGACCCTGGACATCCTGAAGGGCCTGCGGTCCCGCTACGAAGAACACCACCAGGTGATAATCACCGACGAAGCAATAGAGACCGCGGTCCACCTCGCCGACCGCTATATCTCAGACCGCTTCCTGCCCGATAAGGCTATCGATGTGATCGACGAGACGGGAAGCCGCGTACACCTGAAGAAGTATACCTTCCCGCCCGAGATCAGGGAGATCGAGGAAAGGCTTAAGGAGGTGCGCACGGCGAAGGAGGACAGCGTAAAGAACCAGGAGTTCGAGAAGGCCGCCGAGCTGCGTGACCAGGAGCGCCGGACGCGCGAGGAGCTCGATAACGCCAAGCGGGAATGGGAAGCCTCGGTGCAGGAGACGAAGGTCTACGTGCACGAGAACGACGTGGCCGAAGTCGTCTCCGGGATGACAGGTATCCCCCTCTTCAGGCTGGCCCGCACCGAGTCGGAGAAGCTCCTTAACATGGAAGAGGAGCTGAGCAAGCGAGTTATCGGACAGGAGGTGGCGATAGGGGCGGTCACCCGCGCGATACAGCGTACACGAGCCGGGCTCAAAGACCCGAACCGGCCGATCGGATCCTTTGTCTTCCTCGGCCCTACCGGTGTGGGTAAGACCGAGCTTTCAAAGGCGCTTGCGGATTTTCTGTTTAACGACCCGAACGCTATGATTCGGATTGATATGAGCGAGTTTATGGAGCAGCACTCTGTTGCGCGGCTAATCGGCTCGCCGCCCGGCTACGTCGGTTACGAAGAGGGTGGGCGATTGACGGAGGCGGTTCGCCGTAAGCCGTATTCGGTGATTTTGCTCGATGAGATTGAAAAGGCACATCCGGATGTCTTCAATGTGCTGCTGCAGGTATTTGACGATGGTCGATTAACCGATGGAAAAGGCAGAACCATGGATTTCAAAAACACCGTCATTATTATGACCAGCAATAT
>JAGLTZ010000145.1 GCA_023135015.1 Candidatus Latescibacterota bacterium | reverse complement strand
ATACCGCTGATCTTCCATGAGCAGGGGCTCGACCGGCTTGTCTGTGATATGCTCGACCTCAGTACCGACCCGCCCAGGCTGGAGGGCTGGACGAAGATGGTAACCGGGCTGAAGGATCCCAAGGACGAGGTTTCCATCCTGATTGCTGGCAAGTACACCGACCTGCAGGATTCATACAAGTCGATTGATGAAGCCTTCGTGCACGCTGGCGTGGCAAACGAAGCACGTGTGAACGTCCACTACGTAGAGACCGACAGGCTCGATTCTGAAACGGCGCCGGAAATATTCGAAGGATTCCACGGACTGCTGGTGCCGGGAGGTTTCGGCGGGAGGGGGATCCACGGGAAGATCGAAGCGATCCGGTATGCACGGGAAAACGGGATTCCATTCTTCGGGATCTGTCTGGGTCTTCAGACAGCCGTTATCGAATTCGCCAGGAAGGTATGCGGTCTGGATGATGCGAACTCGATGGAATTCGATCTGATGACACCGCACCCTGTGATCAGCCTGATGCCGGATCAGGAGGAAGTTGTGGATATGGGTGGAACGATGAGGCTCGGCGCATATCCGTGCCGGGTCAAGGAGGGTACCAAGGCATTCCAGGCTTACGGTTCTCCCCTGATCAGCGAGAGGCACCGCCACCGCTACGAGGTGAACAATCACTATCGGAAAGTTCTGGGGGAGCACGGAATGGTGTTCTGCGGTATCAGTCCCGATGACAAGCTGGTCGAGATGATCGAACTAACAGAGCACCCGTGGTTTGTGGGCGTGCAGTTCCATCCGGACTTCAAGAGCCGCGCCCAGCGGGCACATCCCCTCTTCAGGGAGTTCGTACGGGCCGCACTCGGCTATAAACGCCTTCACGAGACGGGCAAGAAGAGGGCAACCCAGCGCCAGCCTGTGGGGGAGGCATAGTGAAGGTCGGGAAATATCGTGTCGGTGGAGAATCCCCTCTGATTCTCATCGCCGGGCCCGATGTTGTGGAATCGCGGGCGTTGGCACTGGAGACGTGTGAGGCTCTGGTGGATATAACAAACTCCCTCTCGGTGCCACTCATCTTCAAGTCCTCCTTTGCAAAGGCTAACCGTTCAAGTGGGACCTCTTACGCTGGTCCGGGACTCGAAGAGGGTCTGGCCGTGCTGGCCGAGGTCAGAGAGAGCTTCGGCGTTCCCGTCACCACCGATGTCCATGAGACCGGCGATGTGGGGCCGGTGGCCGAAGTCGTAGACCTCCTTCAGATACCCGCCTTCCTGTGCCGGCAAACACCGCTGGCCCTGGCCGCCGCAGCCTCCGGGTGCTCGATAAACATCAAGAAGGGCCAGTTCATGAAGCCTGCAGGCATGCATGCACTCGTGCACAAGATCACCGACGCGGGGAACCCGAATGTGATGGTTACGGAGCGGGGCACGACATTCGGTTACAACGATCTGGTCGTTGACATGCGTGGTCTGGCCGAGATGGCGCGTCTGGGGACGCCGGTGATATTCGACGCCACCCACTCGACACAGCTGCCGGGCGCCGCCGGTGAGAGTTCCGGGGGAGAGCGCAAGTATGCGGCCGTGCTGGCCAGGGCCGCTGTGGGTGCCGGTGTTGCAGGGCTGTTCTGCGAGGTCCATCCAGACCCTCCTTCGGCACTGTGCGACGCCGACTCCCAGCTCACACCAGAGCAGTTACGCTGCGTGCTGATGCAGGTCGTGGCCCTCGATGCGGCCCGGAGGTCCCAGGCGGGCAGTGAGGCTCGGGCGCTTCCAACGCCGGGAGAGGAGATGGAATGAATATCGGAAAGACCTCATATGAGTGATAGAGATCTGGATACCAGGCTTGCCGGGATAGAGCTGGTGATATTTGACGTGGACGGTGTTCTGACAGACGGCACGGTCTGGATTGACACAGAGGGGCGCGAATCGATCCGGTTCAACATCCATGATGGCTACGGTGTCTTCCGGGGATATCGTGCAGGCCTTCAGTATGCTATCATCTCAGGCCTGCACGATATCCCCGGAAGACAC
>JAGLTZ010000144.1 GCA_023135015.1 Candidatus Latescibacterota bacterium | reverse complement strand
AGAATATGAAAACGAATGCCACCAGCGGCTGGACTACTCTGACTCTTTTCTTCCCTATTCTCATTGGAATCCACTCCACTGCCTTGATTCTATTTTCAACATGGCACCTTGTGATGCTATTAGGAACCTGTCGGAGACAGGCTCCTAGTATAAACATATACCTTCGAAATCTTCTTCCCATAACGCACACCCGGATTCCCGGGCGGGCTCAACTCATTTCCAGACGGAAATTTATTTTCTGAAAAGTACTCCCAGATAGAATGCCCGCCCGAGGCTGCCGTAGCCCCACACCCATTCGGGATTCTGGTCGGTAAGATTGCGGGCGCGGAGCCGTATTGTAAGGTCGGGACCCAGATCGTAGGAGATCTCACCATCCAGAATAGTTACCGGTTCAAGCTCCACAACCGGATATGGTGGGGCCGACCAGTCCTTATCGCTCCGCTCACCCACATAACGCATTCGCAGACCCCAGCTCCACCGCGAGGCCGGCCGGCTGCTCAGACCAAACGTAGCGGTACGCCGTGGCCGCCTCAGCAACCCGGCACCGGCAGAGTCGTCCCCGATTTCCATCGCTGTCAGGCCCCCATCCAGGCCGAGCCACCCGGTGAGTGCAAGCTTTACTCCGGTCTCCCATCCTTCCAGGCGAAGCCGGCTCCTGTTCTCGTACCTTGACACCCAGGTGGTGGGATCGGTAACGAAGTCGATTATACCTTCAATATCCTGCCGGTAACGGGTCAGCCGGACGCTTCCGCGCCCGAAAAGCAGTGCTTCTATTCCTGCGTCGCGACCCAGTGACTTCTCTGCATCGAGATCGGGATTCCCGTAATCGGGGCTGAAACGCTGGTAGAGACTCGGCGCCCTGAATCCGGTTCCCACTGACGCCCGCAGACGGATCCACGAAATGGGAAGAGCGACCGCCATTCTGAAGGTGGGCTGGCTGCCGTAATCGGAATAGTTGTCCAGCCGTCCCCCGGCCGTCACGGCCAGCGGCCCGAAACCGAACTGGTCCTGCAGGTAAACCGCCCATGCCGACTGGCTGCTTTCCGGCACGATATCACTGAAAGCGAACCCACCGCTGTCCGACGTATACCGACTCCGCCCGCTCTGGCGCTTGAGTGTGACACCGGCGGCAAGCTGCTGGATGCCTGCCTCAACCCTGTGGTGCCATTCAATACTCTGGTTGAGTCCCACGTAATCGCTGTCTACGTGTTCGTCCGGATGGTCGGGGTCGGGGCCGTCGATACCCCATCGGTGGGTCCGGCTGATACCCAAAAACAGCCGCTGCTCCCACCACTGCAGCGGTCTGTATCTGAATGTCGCGGCTCCGGTGAGGTCCGCCTTCCATCCCACCCTGTTCGGATCATCACCGTAGGGACCACCGAAATCGTCCAGATCGAACCGGGAGCGGCTGCCCCGCAGCGTGATGTCAATACGGCCCTCGCCGACAGCCCTTGCGAGCCGCAGGGCCCCCGACCACATGCTCCAGGCATCCGGTTCACTGTTACCGTATTTCTCAGACGCGGTGGAGACCCCCCCCAACCTCCGTCTCGCGATCTCGGCCCTTACGGCCGTTCCCAGCAGCTCCCCGGAGACACCAGCATTTGCGTTGAGGGTACGATAGTTCCCCCCTTCCAGCTCGAGATGGGCACCAGGCGAGTCAGAAGGGAGGCGGGTAATGATATGGACCACTCCCGCGATAGCATCTGAACCGTACAGCGTGCTCTGCGGGCCCTTGACTATCTCGATACTTTCGATTGCATCTATAGAAATCGTGTTCCAGTCGAATGACCCGCCGGGGCTTATCGGATCGTTGACCGTCACACCGTCAACCAGCACCAGGAGATGCTCCCCTTTCGCACCCCGGAGATAGAGCGACCCTGTACCTCCTGCCGGGCCCGCACGGGCCACAGCTATCCCGGGGACCAGCGCGAGCGCCTCGAGGAGTGTGGCCGAACCCATTTCCCGCAGCTGGCGCCCGGTAATCACCTCCACCGACGATCCGATCCTGCTGGCCTCGGTTTCGGTACGCGTGGCGGTGACCACGACAGGGTCCAGAATATACCTGGGCGGCTCCTGTGCCGCGACCGTGGCGACGGACCCCATACCTCCCGTGATGAGCCCTACTGCCGTAAGAATAGAAGACGGTTTCATTTGACCTCCTTCGGCTTTGTTTCTGTCCGTAAACAGAAAAAACCCACCGCTCGCGGAAGTCGGAGTCGGTGGGAGTCGTGCCGTCAGAGGCCGGTCCGCCACCGACCGCCCACCCCCGCGGGTATCGTGTGGTATGGCCGGCCAGCAGGTCTCCTGGCTCCCGGATCGTCCTGGCGCCGCGCCTTCCCAGGCAGGCAGCCGGCCCCGATCGATTGATCGGGCCGACCTTCCTGTCTAGTGGCTGATGGCCCTTAATCTGCAGCCCTCAGGAGCAGAAATCGGACCGCTGCGGCGTTCGTCCCCGGTTACAGTGGCGGGGCCGTGACGGACTCGCACCGTCTTCCTTTCGATTGTGCTGATATTGTAAGCTCTTAGCTTGGTTTGGGCAAGAGATT
>JAGLTZ010000143.1 GCA_023135015.1 Candidatus Latescibacterota bacterium | reverse complement strand
TTATTGTCGTTATTTTCGGCTGCATTAAACCCATCGTTTCGGCTCTACCTCCCGATCTGATGGCTGATCTTCAGGAAGAGGATGGGGTGAGACTCAGTTTCAAAGGGCCAGACCGGCCCTTCAAATCGGTCACGAGTGTAGGTGATATATACCGCACTGAATGGAGGATCGTAACGCCATCCGAACACAGAGTAGATATAGAAACGCCGGTTCCGGCTGTTCGTCTGACCGAAGACGCGCCAGAACAGGTCGGGTGTGAATGCGTATTCGAGCCTGAGGATGTGAATTGTGGCTGATTCCGATTCCGGATCCGGGTCGAGACGCAGGTCGATGAACGAGTAGGCGGCCGTAAGTCTTGGGAGAAGGACCCTGTTCACCGTCGCCTCCAGGAGGGAGAGATCGGAGTCGTAGAGCCACCCCCACGAGTAGGCTAGTTCCGTTTTCGCCCATTCTTCCGTCTTGTAGCCGAGCTCGATCATGTGCTGCCGGTTGAAGTAGTGACGGTCGAAGCGGATGTCCCTTTCCTGGTCCTCAAACTCGCCCTCATAGGCAATGCTCAGGTCGTTCCTGAAGTAGATCGTCGCCTCCTGACTGATCCTCCAGTTGCGCAGCCTGCCATTCGTTCTGTTCCAGTAGATACTGTAGTTGGAATCGTACTCGATGAATCGGAAGGGACCGCTTTCTCGCCACCAGATATAGCCCAGGGCGGAGTCGAGCTCGCGACGGTTATCGTCCCGGATGTATCCGACTGTGTTCACATTGTCGCGGAATCGCTCGCCGAGTTCCGTGTACCGCAGGTGGTAGTCGTAGATGTTTGTTTTTCTCTCGGCTCTCAGGAAATAGGCGCCGGTCGAGAGTCCGGGATCAGGCCACGAGAGGATGGCCTGGCCGGTTACATACCAGTCGGAGGGGAGGTTGAGGAAGATATCGGTGCCTAGTGCTCCCACCTCTCCGCCGGAGCTGTGGCGGTTCACCGCGAGCAGGCCGACTGTGCTGTTGTCCAGGATGTCTCGGCGCAATCGGAAGATGCCCCACGTACCCGGAGTGACATCCTCAGACGCCTCGCGTACTGCAAGCGCTGCAACGGTGTTCTTTCCCGCCCTTCCTACGAGCTTTGCACCACCGTCGATCTGTCCGATGCGCCTGGTGTAAAAGGTCTGAATCCGGTTTCTCCACAGGTCGTTGCCCTCAAGGAAGAACCGTCTCTTTTCAGGGAAGGAGAGCTCGAAGGGGGTCAGGTTGATACGTTCCTGATCTCCCTCAACGCTCGCGAAATCCGGGTTGAAAGAGGCGTTGAGGGTGAATGCAGGGCCCAGATCGCCTTCCACATCGGCACCGATGTCGTATCCCCATCCCCTCTGAAAGGAGGGGCTGGAGTTCCTTGCCGTAAGATATGGGGCCACCACCATGGGTCGCAGAGGCTCGGGCAATGGTATGTCATCGAGACGTCCGGACCTGGAGATATGGAAAGACTTGTCGACCGGTCCGCTCCATATGATGTAGGAGAGCTCTGGTGGGTAGAACCGGGCGAAGTTAATGCCCCACGTAGTGCTTCCGGCCGGGAAAGTGAGAGATCTGAAAGGGATGCGGAACTCAGCTGTCCAGTGGTCCTCCTCAACTGCGGTCATAACCTCCCAGTCGGTATCCCAGGTCTTATCGGTCGTTTCCCCGTCGTTGGCGATGCGCATATCTCCCTGCGTTCCCAGGGAGTTGGTGTAAAAAACGAAAGCGCTCCTGCTGTCCCTGAAAGTATCCAACCATATCCCCAGCATGTCGTCGGTGCCGAGGGAAGGTGAGTCTCTGGAGGTGACACCTGCAACCGGAGGTGTCCTGTCGGGCAGGGGGGCGTAGAAAGCGATGAAGAGTGCCGTGCCGTCTGATGCAACTGCCACCTTCGGGTCCGCGATGCTCGGTTTCCCCCGTGCCGGTGTGAGCTGCCAGAAGCCGCTCTGGAAGCTGTCAGCGGGCCACTCCGATTCGGGGAGCCGCCCGTCCATCACCGGTGGAGCATCAATTTTGCGAACGGATATAGCCCTCACATCCGGACCCTGCAGATATGCAACCTCCTGGGCGGCTGCGGGGTGGGTGGGGGCGGTGGTGGTTACAGCAACCAGAATGGATAACAGATCCCGGATGTGCGAGCTCATCTCTCTCCCCGATCCCGGTTCTGACTTCTTATGAAATCAGACGGCCCATATTGACACCCAATTTCCAATAGGTTAGATGTGAAGTCAATCTGTGTAGTTCCCGTCCGGAGTTTCTAGACGGGTACGAAGGGAAAACCAGGAGGTTCGGAAAATGAATGAGCTGGGGCTTGACAGGCTGGCTGATGTCTCTGGAAGCCTTTCCAGAAGAAGATTTGTCGGGATGCTGATGGGGAGTTCAGCACTCTCCATTGCGGCTCTGGACAGGCTGAATGCAGATGTATACAAGAGCGTCGATCAACTTAATCAGGATTATCTGCAGGATCCCTCCCCTGACGGCGTCTACTGGGACGCCCTGAGTAAGCATTTCATGTTCCACGACGAGCTCATAATGATGAACAACGGAACGGTCGGTCCGATGCCGAAGCCCGTTTTCAACACCCTTGTGAGATATTTCAGGGTCCAGGTCACCAATCCCTATGATGTCTACAATTTCTTCCCGTCTAAGAGGAATGAGGTAAGAACGAAACTCGCCAGCTTTATCAATGCTTCCCCCGAAGAGGTTGTCATTACCAGGAATACCACAGAGGGTATGAACTTTGTCGCAAGTGGACTGGATCTGGAGCCGGGCGATGAGGTCATCATGTCTACGATGGAGCATCCGGGAGGGATCCATCCGTGGCGGCTGAAGGAGAAGAGGTACGGTATAAAGATAAAGGATGTTCCTATCGGTCTTCCCCCGCAGAGCGTTGAGGAAATCACAGATGCATTTACACGCGCCATCACCCCGAGGACGAAAGTCATAAGCATAAGCCACACCGTTTTCATATCCGGGCTCATAGCCCCGATAAGTGAGCTGAGTGAGATAGCTCACGAGAGGGGGATACTGCTGCTTACGGACAGCGCCCACGGACTGGGAATGCTGAACCTGGACATGAAGGAGCTCGGGATGGATTTCTTCACCTCGAGCCCGTACAAATGGCTGGGCGCTCCCACCGGATGCGGCCTCCTTTTCGTCAGCAGCGAGGTTCAGGACCGGCTGTGGCCGACGATCGCTTCTTCGGGCTGGGACAGCCGCCGGAATGCAACGAGGTTCGAAACCCTCGGCCAGAGGGCGGACCCGATCATCTTCGCCCTCGGGGAAGCCATCGATTTCCAGAACAGGATCGGCAGGGATAGGATCGAGCGGAGGGTCAAGACCCTCGCGGGTTATTTAAAGAAGGAGCTTGAGACGATACCCGGTGTCCACCTCCACACGAGTCATGATCCATACCTGAGCGCGGGACTTACCGCATTTTCAGTGGAAGGCGTCGAGCCTTCCCGGATCGTCAACTACCTGCGAGAGAAGCACAATATCGTGATTAGAACTATCGGGAGCGCCCGGGCCGGAACACGTGGAGTGAGGGTCTCAACCCATATCTTCGTTTCGATGAGGCACGTAGATAAAGTTCTTGAAGGGGTCAAATACCTGGCCGATAGTGCGTGATCGAGTCCAGCGAAAGCTGGTGAGCAATGCAAATCAGTGTGCTGACGCGCCGTCTGCCGGGTTGTTTGTGCGGCGTAGAATATCTTCAACGATGCCCTCCCGGTAGGGAAAGAGGGCCGGCGTTCCACCGCTGTGCAGGAAGATGATGTTTTCTCCCTTTCTGAAGAAGCCCTTTCCCAGCAGGTCGAGGAGGCCGGTCATGGCCTTCCCGGTGTAGACCGGATCCAGAAGAATTCCCTCCTGTTCGGCCAGCATGCTTATCGAGCCGGTCACCTCTTTGTTGAGAACGCCGTATCCCTCCCTCAGGTAATCGTCTTTGACGATGATATCCTCTTCGGCAGTCTCGCACTCCTGATCCAGCAGATCGAAGGTCTGATCGGCAATAGTCTTTACATATCCGGCCATCGTCTCCTCATCGTCGGAGACGCAGATCCCTATAACCCTGGTTCCAGGGGCGAGGATCCTTGCCCCTACTACCAGACCCGCCTGAGTAGCTCCCGAGCCGGTCGCGTGTACTATCGAATCGAACCTGATATCCAGCTGGGAAGCCTGCTCGAGGATCTCAACGAAAGCGTTTACGTAGCCGATCGCCCCCCACGGTTTCTCCATCGAGCCTTCGGTAAGCGAGCCGCCGATGGGCGCTATGTAGGGTGTCCTCCCTTCCTTCCTCTCCTCCTCAGCAGCGGCCTCGATATAGCTCTCCACTTCCTTCAATTCCATCGTCTTGAGTTCCTTTTCAACCTCGATGATCTCGATCCTCGAACCGAAGATGAAATCGAGGAGGAGGTTGCCGTCGTAGTGCTCGACGAAGGGAGG
>JAGLTZ010000142.1 GCA_023135015.1 Candidatus Latescibacterota bacterium | reverse complement strand
GGCCATCCGTTGACAAACCTCCCCTCCGGCACCGCAACGGTCGGCGACGATTTCCACTGGCGGTCGGCGATGACGGCGAAGCTCATCCCGCCGTAATTGACGTCCGTGTAATAAACAGAGATGCCCTGCTGGACCGGGGTCGGATCGAACGGGTCGGGCAGATGGCTTGTCTGTGTCCTGTGCACGGCGTTTACAAACCTGGGGGGCATCCTGTAGCCCCCACTGTCCTGCGCAGATACACCATCGTACGCCTCCGCCTTCTTCCCACCGGCCCCCCATATGTTCCCGTGGTAAACGTCATGGTCGTCAGGAATTGTGACAGCAGGCCTGTCGCGGGTCAGATCCCGGAAGGCCCAGCACCAGCGGTTCCACTTATACAGGTAATCAAGCATTGCCTTCTCGAAGGGATTGCGTATGGCGGGCGTGAGATCGCCTTCATAGACCTGGTCACCCGAGAAGAAGAGAAAATCGGGGTCGTGGAACTTCACCGCCTCGATTACCTCGTTATGGGGGAACCAGTACCCCTGATTGTTCCACTTGAGCCCGCCGGTGTAGCACTTGTTACCGGTGAAGGCCGCGACAACATACTCCTCATCATCCGGTTCGGCACGGATTGTGCCCTTATAAACGTACTCGGTCGACGCATTCAGGCCCGTACGGAGGTTGTATGCAACCCGATATGGAACATCAACGGAACTGTCCCATCCTTCGACCCTGAAAGTGGTGGTGTAGCTGTCCTCGATCCATTCGGCCTCTGCAACCGTTCTCCACGGGCCCCGGCCACGCCTGCGTATCTGGAGTTCCACCCCCCGTGTGTCATCCACTCCCAGAGGACCCAGCTGCGCAGTCAGTTTCAGAACCCCTCTGCTCAGTGTGTACTGGGTGTTCAGGACGGGACCGAAGAGACGATCGTCATGCCTCTCGATCCTCGAGCCGGAGACATGCCAATCATCGAACCAGAATCCGTTCCGGCTCCCCTCCGGTCCAAGGTGGGAGACCAGCGCCAGCCCGCCGTCAAGATACTCATCAGGGACATTCTTATAATTCGCCTCACTGATGACCTCACCTGAGTCCTCATCCCGCGCGGTGAGCGTCAGTACGTATGACCCTCTCCGGGGTTCACCCCTGAGCTCCAGGACGACCGGCATCTTCAGCCCCTCCTCAAAGCCGACTCCCACATCAGAGGCGGCCGCAAGCAGGGGAACGGCGTCAGCGTCCACACCACCGCTGACAGCCCACTGGTTGCCTGGAGCGGTGTCGGCGGTGTTGCTGCGGAAGGCCACATCGCCCCGACCATCTATCACTGCAAGCAGGCCGCCGTCCGGGGCGGGCTTATGGTGTGTCCAGGCGGTAAGGCGATAGTCCACGTGCTCCCCACCTCCACCTATCAGGAAGCCGGTCCAGGCTTCGGCCGAAGGAGACTGGTCTGCGTCGACAGGTCCGGTCCTCACACTGATCGTGAACGATCCCTTCCCGACACCTAATGATCTTGTCAGCAGGAAGAGCGTACGGAGAGGAAACCGCCGCGCTGACTCGACGCACTCCAGCCTGCCGCCGGAAAGCTGCCAGTCAGCCAGGCGGTTGGCGAAGTATTCAGGGCCGATCCAGACCCGTTCGGTGCCTTCCGACCAGGAAGAAAGAAAATCACTGCTGCGGGAACCGCTGCATGTCCTGAAAATCATCAATACAATAACTGCCAGGACGATGATAATAACCACCCAGCACCCACCAGTGTGGCTCACGTGGCCGCCCAGAGTTGTTCCCGTGTACTGCTGCTCCTCGGCGTTTTCACGATTCTCTTTCATCTTCAGCCCCATGCGATTTTTCGTTGTATGTCGGTTCTGATCCAGGCGTATACCACACTGTTCGTGATTAACACAACCAAGCCAGGAATTTTCGGTATTTCCTTGCCCCGGATTGCATACTCCTTCAGGATATAGTTCTTTAGCGAAAACCTATGCTATGAGAAAGCGAATCCGACAAAAGATAGAAAAACGCCTGGATGCAGGCGGGAGAATCGCCGAGTTCCATCGCATCCGTCGACAGCTCGGCCTCGCCTTTATCGCCCTTATTCTGGTCACTGCGATAGGTGTGGTTGGATTCCTGATAATCGGCGGCGGCCAGTATGGCCTGATCGATGCTGTATATATGACCGTCATCACTTTAACAACTGTAGGCTTCGGCGAGATCATCAACATGGCCAGCAACCCGGCGGGGCGGATATTTACCATGTTCCTCCTTCTCGGGGGTATGGGAATCGTTGCCTATACGATGTTGATGCTGGCTGCGTTCGTATTGGAAGGGCAGCTTCGCCATATCTTTTCAAGGCGGCGGATGCAAAGGAGAATTGAAAATATGGAGGGTCACTTCATCGTTTGCGGTGATACCGCAGTCAAATGGTATGTCATAGAAGAGTTGACTATAACGGGGCGGAATGTTGTCCTCGTTGCTCCTTCCGAAGAGGCTCTTGAAGAAACTCGTGAACGTCTGGGAGATCTCCCCGGAGTAGCCGGTGACCCCAGTGATGATAACGTTCTTCTCGGGGCGGGACTTGAGCGCGCCGCCGGCATTGTGTTCTGCATGGAGAATGACAAGGATAACCTGCTGGGCGTACTGACCGCGTGTCGTCTGGCGCCTGAAGTGCGCATTATCGCCGCTACCGAACTTCCGGAGACCGAAGCCAAACTAAGGGCGGCGGGTGCAGATTCAGTGGTAAGTCCGAGTCATATAGGGGGACTCCGGATGGCGTCAGAGATGATCCGGCCGACTGTCGTGTCTTTCCTGGATCAGATGCTGCGTAGCAAGGGCGGCGACCTGAGAGTCGAAGAGGTGAAAGTACCTGAAAACGCAGTCACGGCAGGAATGACGCTCGGATCCCTCGAAGTGAACAAAGTCTCAGGAACAGTGTTGCTGGCAGTGAGCCGCTTCGGCACAGATGATTTCGAGTTCAAGCCGAAGCCCGACACCACTGTCGAATCGGGGATGACTCTGGTTGTGATGGCCGACTCGAAGGGGCGTTCACTGCTGGAAGAACGATTCGAAGCCCTCTAGTGCCCTGTCACGCAACAAC
>JAGLTZ010000141.1 GCA_023135015.1 Candidatus Latescibacterota bacterium | reverse complement strand
CTACGTGACATGACACTAGGAGCCTGTCGGAGAAACGCTCCTAGATAAACATATTTCAGTAGCGCCAGCTCGTCAGGTCGGCGCCCGGAGGCGCGGCCTTTGCTATCCGCTCCAGGATCTTGGGTATGTACATGGTGTTGTAGCGGAGCCGGGATATGTGGTTGGAGTTTTCCTGGTCCCCGTTCCAGCAGTGTTCAGCCCGGTCTCCGTAGTCTACCTCGCCGCCGTAGTAGGGATCGGTTGTGCTTTCGAGGAATTCCTCCATAAGGTAGACGGCGTTGTTAAGGTAGTAGTTGTCCATGTCCCCACAGTAGACGTGGATCTTCCCTGCGAGTCTCGGCCCGATGGTCTGCCAGTCGCGCTCCAGGATATACCTGAGGTCGTAATTCTCCCTCCAGTACTCGGCCACTTCACGGTCTATCTCGCCGGTCAGCTTATCCCAGATCGGCTTCGGATAGCCGTCGTCCCCCATCGGTGAGTAGACCGCCTGCCAGATGTCCCACTGATCCCCCGAGCGGCTCTTCGTCCCCAGAGCCAACTCAAGGTGGTTGTAGTCCTCCAGTGTCAGGTTGACATTGCCGAGATAGTCGCGGTGACCGGGTCGTTTTATACGCTGGAACGGACCTTCCAGGTAGTAAGCGTTTTCATCCTCGTAGATGTTCACCAGGCAGTACTGCCTGAAGTCGATGGGGTCGGGGCAGGCTGCGAAGCAACCGTTGTACTCGTCGGGATACATGACCTGAACGGCAAGTGCCTCCCATCCCCCGGTGGATCCGCCATATAGAAACCGGGCCCACCCCTCACCGATCCCCCGGAACATCTCCTCGATATAAGGAATGAGTTCGTATGTGATGGCATCACCGTATGGACCCAGGTTGGCGGAATTGACCGCGTACGAGTCATCGTAGTAGGGGTTGGCGTGCTGGATTTCAACGATCAGCAACCGCGGAAAGTCCTGTCCGGTCCAGGTCGTGTAGAAGTCGTAAGCCTCCTGCTGCTGGATGCGGTTGTACCCCTCGACCCCGAATCGTGCGCTGTAATCCGGCTCCAGACCGGGATCCGGCGGTTCGGTCCGGAATCCACCGAAATCGGCTGGGAAGTGGCCGTGAAAGATGATGAGAGGAAAGCGCGCATCCGGATGCTCGTCAAATCCCTCCGGCAGCAGGACGTGAGCACCCAGAAACATGGGACGCCCCCAGAACTCGGTCAGGAACCTGCTCTGGATCTTCACATGCTTGATGTACTTCGTGTCCTCCGGCCCCACGATCGGTGGAATTACATGATCGAGCTGAATCGAGATTCTACGGGGCCGTTGCGGGTCAATCCTAACCCTGTGTGGGATGCTGTACAGGTTGCCGGGAGCGCGGTTCCAGTGCTGGCCCTCTCCGCGGTCCATCGGCAGCTTCACCGTGTGACCTGTGGCGAGGTGAAACGTCTCGTACTTGTGCAAAACAGCCTGTACGTAGTACTGCCCGGCCGGTATCTCTGCGATACTCCGGACCGGGTAACCGAAGACCGTGGCATCGATTACCGCTTCCTCCCCGGGCGCCAGACCCTCGATATCAGCTCCGTAGACCGCGATCGCACTCACACCAGCACTGACCTGGAATCGGGGCTCGGTAGAACCGTCGGTGGAAATCAGTAGCAGCACACGGCCGTTGAGCGGCCCCTCGTGAGTCACCCTGTCGAACGAAATCGCGAACTCAAGACCATCCGAGGCCGTTCCATCCAGTCCGGTCCCGCACCCTCCAACCGAGGAGACGATTAGCAGTAATGAAGCGAACAGCAGAACATGGCGTTTCATAGCACTCCTCCCATACTCAAGGCCTCCCGGACCCTTTCGGGCGTCATGGGAAGCTGGAACAGTGTACTGGCTACCCTGCAGTTGGGCCAGGTCCTCCTCGGTATCTTTATCAATGCCGGCTTCCGGGCAATCGATAGCGACGGCTCTTTCGCGGTGTGAAAGCTGTTCTCACCCGGAGCGGCCCTGCACTTTTTGCTGTGCCAGAACAGAGGCGATCACTTAAAATCTGGACGCCCACGCCAGCCGATGGAACCGGCAGGTTTCTATCCCGGCCGGCGACTGTATAATGCCCAGGGACTGAGAAAAGGATTGTTAATATGAAAAAGTTCATTGCTCATACAGCAGCTGGAGCAGCCGTAGCTCTCCTCTGCACAATCTCGTCTCCTGCCTCATTGTGGGCACAGCAGGGTCCGCTGACGGTGGCAGAAGCGAGCGGCTTCAAGGCGACCTCCAGATATGTCGACATAATGGACTTCATCGGGGAACTCCAGGCCTTGAGCCCTCTGATCCGGGTAGAGACTCTCTGTACCAGCGCTGAAGGCAGGGAGGTTCCTCTGATCGTGATCGGGGATCCGGTTCCCTATTCGCCCACGGACCTGCACTACGACGACCGTGCGGTGGTCTACATTCAGGCCAACATCCATGCAGGAGAGGTCGAGGGGAAGGAAGCCGCCCAGATGCTGGCCAGGGATATCATTCAGGCCACGACGGCGAGCTACCTCGACAGGCTGGTAATCCTCATTG
>JAGLTZ010000140.1 GCA_023135015.1 Candidatus Latescibacterota bacterium | reverse complement strand
GATCAGCACACAGAACCGGCGCAACCAGGTAGGACCAGAACAGGGTGTCGGGATCCGTTATAACGGCCAGAACCTCGATCTCAACCGTGACGGGCTGAAACTGGAGAGTCCGGAGGTTCTGGGTCTGGTGCAGAATGTCCTGAACCGCTGGGACCCGATCTTCTTCCTGGACAGCCACACCCACAATGGCTCCTACCACCAGGAACCTGTAACCTGGACGTGGGGTCTGAACCCGAACGGTGACACCGCACTTCTCGACTATATGGCCGACACAATGATGCCCGCCATTAACCGGCACATGAAGGAGCAGTACAATACGCTCTGCACCCTTCACGGCGATTTCTTGGATGTGACCGATCCGGAGAAAGGATGGGTGCCGCTGGGGCCGCAGCCACGCTACCTGAGCAACTACGTTGGGCTCAGAAACCGTCTGTCGGTTCTTAACGAGCAGTATCCCTACGTGGATTTCGAGACGAGAGTGCGCAGCTGCTACAATCTGTTCCTGACTTTCCTAGACTATCTGCATGCCAACCGGGATGAGATCGTTGCGATTATCCGAGAAGCGGACAGAAGGACGATCGAGAGGGGTCTGGATCCATCCGAGGACGATGTCTACATCGTCGAATACAACAGGGAACCTATCAGGGAGCGGCTTACGATCCTGGGATACGAGATGGAGATCATCCAGGTGGAAGGTGGCAGGAGGCGCACGCGTGTCACAGAGAGAAAGAAGACGTATTTGAATGTCCCCTACTATGCCTGTTACACTCCGAAACGGACGGTACGTTTTCCCGGTGGTTATTTGATCACAGCTCAGGATCCCACAATTATCGACAAGCTGTTGCAGCACGGGATCGGGGTCGAGCGACTCACCGAACCGGCGACTCTCGCAGTCGAATCTTTCACAGTGACGGAAATAACCGGCTCCAGAAGGCTGAACCAGGGGCACTATACCAACATTGTGCAGGGGGAGTACTCGACCGTGGAAGTCGAGTTCCAGGCAGGCACATTCTTCGTGAGCACGGCCCAGCCGCTCGCGAATGTGGCGGTCTATCTCCTGGAGCCTGAAAGTGACGACGGGCTGATCGTCTGGAACTTCTTCGACAGATACCTCGCCTCCCAGTGGGGCGGCGGGCCCAGGACATACCCGGTCTACAGACTCCTGAAGCCTGCGAACCTTGTTACGGAATCAATCAGAGGAAGATGAACGATGAGTGTCATTGCTCAAAGCTCTACGGGTGTACAGGTCGAAATCAAGATGCAAACAACTACATTTTGGCTGGCATTAACAGCTTCAGTTGTCATCTGCAATGCTTTAATTTCTACTCCTGCATACGGGATGTCCCCAATGGCTATGAATCCCCATATAGGTGAAAGCCCACAGAACCAGGTGAAGGTCAAGCCGTGCAGTGGAGCCGGAAGATGGTTCCCGGCCACGGCGGCGGAATTGAAGGAGGAGGTCGACCGGTTCCTCTCGGTCGATACCCCGACCATTCCAGAGCAACCTATAGCTCTGATCGTTCCGCACGCCGGATATTCTTTCTCGGGCACCGTGGCAGGCACAGCGTATGCGACCCTGAAAGGCCGCTCGATAAAGCGGGTTATACTGCTGGGGCTGAGTCACGGGGCCCGGCTGCAGGGCGCTTCCGTCCTCAGGATGGACGCCTACGAGACTCCACTCGGCCTGATCCCGGTGGACCTGGAAGCCCGCGATGCCCTGCTCGATTGTCCGGTAGTCAAGGAGCAGCCGGCCGCACACCGGGAAGAACACTCTGTCGAGAACCAGCTGCCTTTCCTTCAACGCGTCCTGGATGATTTCACGATGGTTGAGGTCCTCGTGGGTGAGCTGTCGGAAAGGCAGCGGTCCAGGCTCGCCGCTGTGCTGAGGGATTTTCTGGATGATGAAACACTGTTGGTGGTAAGCACCGACTTTACACATTACGGGCCGAACTTCATGTACGTGCCGTTCCGTGAACCTGTACAGAACAACCTCAGTGCCCTCAACAATATGGCGGTGCAGGAGATCCTCCAGGTCGACGTACCCGGCTGGGATGACTACATCAAAGAGACGCAGGACACGATCTGCGGGCGTAATGCCGTCGGTCTGCTTCTGGAAGTACTGCAACCTCTGGATGACGCCCAGGGATTGAGGGTTGCCTTTGATACAAGCGGTCGTATGACCGGCGACTGGACTAATTCAGTCACCTATGCATCCATCGTGTTCTGGCGCGAGGGAGAAGGCCTGTCGGAGGCCGAGCGGCAGGTCCTGCTCAAGCTTGCGCGTGACACCGTAACCTCCTACCTGAAAGAAGGGCGTCAGTCCGAGGTAAAGGAGGGCGAGTATAATCTGACGCCCCGCCTGCTGGCTCCCGGGGCAGCGTTCGTCACCCTGAGGAACGAGGGAGAGCTGAGGGGATGCATCGGGCATGTGATTGCAATTGTGCCCCTGTATCAGTCTGTGGCACAAAATGCAGTTCAGGCGTGCCGCGATCCCAGGTTTACTGCCGCCCCGGTCACCGGCGCGGAGGAACCGGAGCTCTCTATAGAGATCTCTGTTCTCACCCCGATGCGGCGGCGGCTGGATCCCCGGAAGGTGGAGGTCGGCAGAGACGGCTTGATGATGGTACGCGGCCGCATGCAGGGACTCCTGCTGCCCCAGGTCCCCGTCGAGCAGGGTTGGGACAGAGAGGAGTTCCTGGCGCAGACTTGTTACAAGGCCGGCCTCCCACTGGATGCCTGGAGGGATCCCCAGACGGAGATCTATCGCTTCTCCGCTCAGGTGTTCGGTGAGGAGAGACATCACTGATCGACGGCCAACCAATGAAGAGGCGTAAATTTCTGGCAGATATGGGGCGGGCGGCTGCCGCGGCAGCGGGGACGGCCGCGGGGCTTACGGCTTCTACTGCATCGGCCTCCGCCATAGACTCCGCACATTCTCAACCAAGAGTCGTGGTCATCCGCCACGCCGGGCTGGCCGAAAATCCGCGACAGATTTCATCCCGGCTCGTCCGGGAGCTCCTGGACGAGGCGGCCCGTGCACTATCAGGCGAAGCCACTCCTGCCGATGCCTGGGCCCGGTGGTTCAAGCCCCGCGAGCGGATCGGAATCAAGGTGAACTGCCTGGGCCTTCCC
>JAGLTZ010000014.1 GCA_023135015.1 Candidatus Latescibacterota bacterium | reverse complement strand
AAAATCACGATAAAGCAATAACCGCCCGGTCCTGCCGCAAACCCTCCTCTTCGGCCCTGGCCACTGCCACCTCGCCCTGTGCCTTTACCTGTTCCAGCTCCCTGACCTCTTGGTCCTGTTCCATTTCCTCTTGGCATTTTACTTACCTCCTTATTTTTAGAAACGGGGACGAAATAATTTCCTCAACTATACCTGAAAACACTATATATTGTGCCTGGTTGAGTCAAGTAAATATTAATTTCATTGCGCCACATATGCGTTTTTTTTTCTCCTCTAATAATAGGTTTTTATTAGCACAAGATTTATGTTATCAAAAGTCAGTTACAAGTGAGAAAAAATAATTTCTCCAAATTATGCACCACAGCTTCAGGCCATCAAGGAGGCAACACAATGAAAGAAGCCATGTTTTATCAGCCCGGGCAGGAAAATGAGGTTGTCTGCGGGTTATGCAACCAACACTGTCATATAAAGGAGGGGAAGCGAGGTTTCTGCAGGGTGCGGAAAAATCAGGGGGGTAAGCTGTACAGCCTGGTGTACGGTCGGCTGGTTGCCGAAAACAGCGACCCCATCGAAAAAAAGCCGCTGTTTCACTACCTGCCGGGCACGACGGCGCTTTCGGTGGCCACGGCCGGGTGCAACTTCGAGTGCAAGTTCTGCCAGAACTGGGAGATCAGCCAGTTCAGACCCGAGCAGGTACAGACCGTGACGGTTCCACCGGAGAATCTGGTACGTATGGCCCGCAGCGAGGGCCATCCGACTATCGCCTATACCTACTCGGAACCGGTCATCTTCTACGAGTACATGCACGATACTGCCGCCGTGGGCCGCGAGAACGGTATCGGCAGCGTCATCATCTCGAATGGATATATCCATGAGGAACCCCTGAGAGAGCTCTGCCAGCACCTGACCGGGGTAAAGATCGACCTGAAGGCATTCACGGAAACCTTCTACCGGGATCAGTGCGCGGGTCGCCTGGAACCCGTGCTCAAAGCCCTCGAGATACTCACCGATATCAGAATCCATACAGAGATCGTGGTTCTGATCATCCCGACCCTGAACGATTCGACCGAAGAGATAGGGGAAATGTCCCGCTGGATTGTCTCACACATGGGAGAGGAAGTTCCTCTCCATTTCTCCCGCTTCTACCCCACCTACCGCCTGAAGAACCTTCCCCCCACACCGATCGAGACACTCGAGAGGGCCCGCCGGGTCGCGATGGATGCCGGTCTCCAGTACGTATATATCGGCAACGTGCCGATACACGAGGCCGAGCACACCTACTGCCCTTCATGCGGGAAGGTGGTCATCCACCGTGTAGGTTACAGGACCGATCTGTCCGGGCTCAGAGATGGCGGGTGCGCCTCGTGCGGTCATAAGATCCCGGGGGTCTGGACCCAGCAGCAGGCCCTGTCTTTCAAACCTGGTTGAGAATAACCGGTCCTCCGGTTCAGGCCGATTCCAGGGCCGCCGGGCCAGCCTGCACCCACTAATTCCGACCAGGCAACATCGTTCTGCTGGACTTCAACCGCCGGTTGGAAGATCATGCATGCATGCCGCTGCTCGCACTGATACAGAAGCTCATCAAAACCCTCAACTCTGAGGGGACGCCGAACCAGATCGCGGCCGGTATCGCGATCGGCGCGGTCGTGGGCCTGACTCCGCTGATGAGCCTCCACAACCTGGCGCTGATCGCACTGGCGATAATAACGTGCGTCTCGATCCCGGGGGTGATGCTGGGCTGGATGCTCTTCGTCCCTGTGGGATTTCTGCTCGATCCCCAATTCCACGAGATAGGCCGGTGGCTGCTGCTCCAGCCCTCCCTGGCACCGATCTGGACCGCAGGTTACAACACACCGATCATCGCGCTGACCAGTTTCAACAACACCGTCGTGCTGGGAAGCTTCGTGGGTTGGACGGTCCTGGCCGTCCCGATCTTCTTCACCGCCCGAATCGGAGTCATCAAATACCGCGAACACCTCTACGACAGACTGGCGAAGACCAAACTCTTCAAAGCGGTTAAAACTTCCAAGCTGTACAAGCTCTACCGTCTCTTCAGGCCGGAATAGACGATGAAGCTGTTCAGATGGAAAGCGATCGTTCCCCTCTGCCTGCTGCTGGTCCTGCTGGCCGTGTTCTGGCTATTCCTCCTCGACGGTATTGTACGGAGGGGGATCGAATTCGCGGGCTCGCAGATCACCGGCGCACGTGTGGACGTGGAATCGGCCGACATCAGGCTCCTTGCGGGAAGCCTGCATCTTCACAGAATAGAGGTGGCCGATCCTGAAGCGCCCATGACCAATCTAATCGAAGTGGAAGAAGCGGTTGCGGACCTGCGCCTGACAGCACTGCTGCAGAAGAAGATAGTTGTGGATACCCTGGCGGTCCGGGGGGTGCGCTTCGGAACCCCAAGGACCGAATCGGGAGAACTGACCAGGAGGGTAGAGAGCACCGGGGCGGTTGCGGGCCGTTTTGGTGAGTGGATAGAGAACCTTCCCATCCCAGATCTCAGCCTGGAGGGCCTGGGAGAGGCGGTGAACATCACCGAGATAAAGAACGACAGTCTGGCGACCATAAGGCTGGCCCGCAATATATCAGAGGCCGCGGACTCAACCGGTCGAATGTGGAGCGAGCAGATCAGGTCGCTCGACCTGCAGGCCGAAATCGATACTGCCAGGGTCGTAATCGAAAGACTGCAGAATCTCAATCTGCGCAATCTCGGATTGAGACAGATACGAGAGATCACCAAGACATACAATACCGCCCGCGACCTGACCCACAGCCTGGAGCAAAAGCGGGACAACCTGCAGAGCCTTCGGTCGGACATCGAAGAGGGCATCGGATACCTGAAGGAAGGTATCTCAGGCCTCGACGAGACACGCGCGGCCGATTACCGCTACGCCCGAACGTTGCTGCAGATACCTTCGCTGGGAGCACCCGATATCGGGCCTGCACTCTTCGCAGAGATGGCGTTGGACAACCTGCGGCCCTACCTGAACATACTGGACAAGATCGAACAGTACGCCCCACCCGGCCTCAAGACAAGGCAACGGGCTGGACCGGAGAGGGTGCGCATGTCGGGCACCACCGTTCACTTCCCCCGGCGGCGGTCATATCCGGCTTTCCTGCTCCAGTTCGCGGAGATCTCCCTTTCCCTCGGAGAGGAGGGGAGCAGGGAGGATTACCTGCTGCTGATTAACGGCCTCAACTCCGATCCCGCCGTATACGGTGAACCGACCACGCTCTCACTCGACCGTGCGAGCGGGGCGGAGGGCGAGCGCAGAATACGTGCCGCCGCCCATCTCGACCACACTACCCCTCTCGCGGTCGATTCACTCACGGTCACCAGAGAGGGAATGGGAATGGGTGAGGTATCCCTCGGTTCGGTCGGAGGAAATCTCGATCTGGGTACCGGTATGGTCAGCCTGAGACTGGTGCGCGCCGGGGAGAGACTGGATGCAGCCATGCAGTGGAACTGCCCGAGCGTGACATGGGAATCAACGACGGACAAAAGCGGTGTCATAGAATTCGTCTGGCGCACCATATCCGGTCTGAACTCGGTAGTGATAGATGTGGAGATAGCTGGGACACCCTCCCGATTCGACCTGAGCGTGCGGTCGAACGTAGCAGGGGAACTTGCCCGTGGACTCGAAAGCCAGCTCGGCGACCAGATCCGCCGCACCGAGGCCCGCGTCCGCTCCGAGGTGAACCTGAGGATAGAGTCGTTCGTGGCGGATGCAAGAAACAGGGCGGAGGCTGTTGAGTCGGAAGTGGAGGAACGGCTGGCTGAGTTCCAGCGCCAGCTGGATGAAGTACGCGCAGAGTTGCAAGCCCGTATAGGGAACCTCACCGAGCGGCTTCCGGCGGGCATTATCCCGCCGGATAAATAGCCCCGATAACTACACTGGCACAGAAATAGTGAAAAAATGAGAAGCTGAACCCCGATGGCCTACCCCCTGCAGTGTATCCACCGATCACTCCGACAGATTCTCTGCCTCCTGCCCGCCCTTCTACTCTTCACACCCGCCTGCTCCTCCCCCCAGAGGGAGGTAGTCAGGAGCATTGTGGAGGGGGTGGAGGTGGTCTCCAATCCAGAGAACCCTCTCACCCTGCACGGCAAGCCGCGACGCCTCGATTTCGAACATATAAGGGATTATCCTGGAAATGAGGAAGACCCCGACTTCAGGTTCGCCCTGGGCAGTGTGGCGATAGGTCCCGACGGCTCCATTTTCATCAACGACGCGCCCCAGTACCGCATCCTCAAATACGACGCCGATTGGAACTTCCTCTTCTCGATGGGGCGCAGGGGAGCCGGGCCGGGCGAGTTCCTGGAGGTCGCCTGGATGGGCCTCACCCCCGAGGGTGTTATTCACGCTAGCGACGAACAGAACCGCAGGACGGTCCTCTTCGACGCGGAGACCGGGGATTTCCTGGACATGATCGTATACCCCCACCCCGGCTTCAGGCGCGCGTCCATGCTGGGTTCGGAGAGGCTCTTCGCCATCTACCACAGCTGGGTCCGGGAGAGGGAGGAAATCGTTTTCAGGTGGGGGGTCTTCGACAGATCGTTCGAACCGGTCAACCTGCTGATCGACAGGCTGGATGCCGCTCTGGGGGACGTGACCGGCATCAGCCGGCCGGAATGGCTGGGCAGGATGGACGCGCAGGTGCCCGAACCCTCCCTGATCTTCAATGTGACCGTGCACGGAGAGCTCCTGGCGGGCCCCGATTTTGAGTACAGTTTCTCACTCTACAACTCCATGGGGAAGGAGGTGCGCCGCATCGAGCGCGAAGGTCCACCGTCACTGCTCACAGAGGCGGATCGGCGGGAGATCATCGACATGAACATCCGCCGGTGGGAGAGGTACAATGAACCCGGGATCGCAAACGCGGCCGTTCAGTACCTGGAATTCCCCGAACACAGACCGGCGTACGTGGGGATCTACGACTTCGACCGCAGGGGTTTCATCCTTGTAACCATCCCCGATGAGAACCGGGTCTACTGGCTGGAGATATACGGCCGGGATGGTACATACATGGCGAGGCAGCCGTTCACACAGTTCAGCGAGATCTTCCAGATCGCGGGGGATACCCTTTACGTGGCGCTTGAGGATGAGCTGGGAAACGCGATGCTGAGCTCTTACAGGATCAGGTATCTGGCCGGAGAGGGAGAGGATGCGCGCGAGGTGACCTGGCAGGAGTGGTTCGGCTCCGGCCGGTGAGAAGTACATTGGAGTACTTTTTTTTACGTGAGATAATAGGGGGCCGGCCTGCGGGTTCGCGATCCGCACCGCGGATGGTGGGTGCACCTGTATCTGTCACCCGAGGCGTTGAGTCTGGGCCCGGCCGAGCCAGAGGGC
>JAGLTZ010000139.1 GCA_023135015.1 Candidatus Latescibacterota bacterium | reverse complement strand
CGGTGTACGGTATCGTGAAACAGAATAATGGGTCTATCAACGTCTACAGTGAGGAGGGAACCGGGACGACGTTCAAGATTTACCTACCCATTACCTCAGAGCATTCGGATGCGTTCCCGTCTGCGGCCGACGGATCCGGACTCACAGGGGGTACTGAGACCATTCTGGTAGTCGAGGATGATGATGCTGTGCGGGAGCTGACCATTGATATCTTGACCGATCTGGGGTACCAGGTTCATGCTTTCAGTAATGTCGAGGAGGCTCTCGATCATACCCGGAATGGTGAGGAGCCAGCTGACCTGTTGCTGACCGATGTCGTGATGCCTGGTATGGATGGGGCAGAACTTGCTGAAGCAGTGGTCAAGGAGCGGCCCTCCATTCGCGTGCTCTACATGAGCGGGTACACTAGTAACGCCATCGCAACACATGGAGTGTTGGACGAAGGGATCAATCTGCTCCAGAAGCCTTTTACTCAGGCCGATATTGCTCGGAAGATACGGGAAGTGCTGGACGCCGACCAGACTGGCTAGATCCCCTGTCCCCCCGAAAAATTCCGTCCTCTTTGAACCGTAACAAGTTACATGTATTCTACCGTTTCTGTTTCAAGCCCTTTTTACCTTCGTGAGAAGCAGTCGAAAGATGATTTCAGGTATCAGGATAACAGCGTTCTGCATTAAACGGCTTCTCGGATACGCCAGAACCTTCTGCAATTTGAAATCGAATGCGGCGTAATGGATCGGATGGATTTTTTCGGGGGGACAACAGTGGTATGGAACATCTGGACGTACGAATTCACCGAGGCTGTCTATGGCCTGTATCTCTATGTTATTAAAGTGAATAATCAGGTTAAGAAGATTGGCAAGTTCGCGATCATCCGGTGAACTGTCTACACATCACCTTTCGCTTCAACAAGCTCATGGATTGGTGATATACTCGCCGTACGTATTACTCCGTATATCCCATTTTGGAGTGCCGTCTAATGCGGGTAGCCATACTGATACTCACTCTCGTCCTGCTTTCCGCCTGCTCTTCAGGCTCGGAAGAATCGGCCTACTCCTTCCAGATCTTTGAAGAGGATGGTGTTACGATCGCCGAAACCTCAGGTGGGCCGAAATACGAGGGGGAGCTGTTCACATACGAACCTCTTGTGTCCATGAAGGAGGATGAACGGGAGGAATCGCTGCTCTACAGACCCTCACAGTTAACAATGGACGAGGAGGGGTGGTTCTACGTATACGACAGCGGTGATCATTGTCTGGTTGTCTACGATCCAACGGGACGGTTCAGCCACCGGTTCGGCCGCGAAGGGCAAGGCCCAGGAGAATTCCGATATCCAAGGATCCAGTGCGTGGAGAATGGGATCATAACCCTGTGGGATCCCTCGCTGCGCAGAGTCACACGGTTCAGCACAGACGGTGTTTTCCAGGATGTCTATACCGTCAAGATCTCCAGCGGTTACACATTATCCGGTTTCTACTATATACATGAAGATAGGCGGTTACTGCTCAGTTCGAACTATGATATGAACAGCAGGGATGGGCCGATCAGCTCGGCGGGAGCAACGGTAATCGACGCTTCCGGAGATACTATCTGGATTGTGGAAACTCCCAAAATCAACACCGGTTACATGGCAAACATGAAACTGGGTGACAGAGAATACGAAATTCCCATGCCGTATCCGTATTCACCATACCCGTATGCCTGCTATTGCCGTGGGTTGGGTATCGTGATGGGCGGGGACTGGAAGCCGGAACTGGAGATATTCGACCTCGACGGGACGCTAAAACGGCGCGTGCGTATAGCAATGCCGCCGGAACCGGTCTCTGAAGAGGACCGACAGAGTGTGAACGGTTATTACGAAAGGTTGGTTTCCGAAGCCGAGGACAGGATGAAAGAGTCAATGGAGAGCCAGTGGAAGGCTATAAGATTCTCCAAGTATAAGGCCCCCTGGATGGACGCCGAAGTGGACGACGAGGGCTTTATCTGGCTCGAGATGCCGGAAGCCTATGATTACGCCCTGAGGATAGAGGAGGGAGTACGGTATCGACTCCTCAGCCCCGA
>JAGLTZ010000138.1 GCA_023135015.1 Candidatus Latescibacterota bacterium | reverse complement strand
AGGACGGGCAGGTAGTCCTGATGCACGACAATAGCGTTGACCGGACCACCGGCGGGACGGGCGATGTCTGGGACCTGACACTGGAGGAATTACAGGGGCTGGAAGCCGGCTCCTGGTTCGGAGAAGAGTTCAGGGGCGAACCGGTCCCGACGCTGCGTGAAGTGATCCGGCTCGCCAGGGGTAAGATCAGGTTGAATATCGAAATCAAGGTATCAACAGAGGAACCCCGGATAGCCGGCATGGTGGTGGATATTATCCGGGATGAAAGGTTTGAGAATGAGTGCATGGTCACCTCCTTCAGCCGTGAGACGGTTGAAGAGGTCAAGAGGCTGGCCCCGGATATCCGGACCGGTTTCATATTCGGCAAGGACTACACGGAAGATGTTTTCGAAGGGGAGTGGGAGATACTGAGCTGCAACCAGGAGATCGTGAATGAGAACTTCGTCGCCAGGGCCAAAAGCGCCCGCAAGGGAGTTCACGTCTGGACCGTGAACAACGAGATAGCGATGACCAGACTGATCAGGCTGGGAGTCGACGGGATCATTACGAACTACCCCGATCTTCTTTTTGAGGTGCTCTTATCAGTCCAGATAAGGTGAGCTGGCCGGAAAAGTAAAAGCGACTCGGACTGCACATGGGAGATACTAGATGATCAGGAATGAGGGAGACAGATTGAGGCGTGTCGTGGTCTGCACTCCGGACAAGGAGTACTTCGATGTCGACGATATCGTGGCGCACAATATGAACGAGATCGCCGATCCCAACCTGACGAGAGAGCAGCACGACGGGCTCAAGTCGATTTTCAGAGAAGCCGGATGCGAGGTAATCGATGTGCCCGAATTGGGTGGCCATCCCAACTCCGCCTTTGTTCGCGATGTCTCCCTGGTTACTCCGGAAGGCTATGTGAAGGTACGGATGGGATTGCCCACCAGACGCGGTGAGGAAGAGTGGATGTCGCAGATCCTGGAATCAATGGGAGAGCGGTGCGTGGGGGAGATAACTGAGCCGGGCACCGTCGAGGGAGGGGATGTGATCCTGGCAGGTCCGGTCGCGTTCGTGGGACATTCGTGCAGGACGAATGAGGAGGGGGTCGGGCAGCTATCGGCGGTTCTGGGTGATATGGGATATGAGGTCAGGGTAGTGCCTGTCGGGGATGACTTTATGCACATAGGCGGGATCATGAGCTCCATCGGGCCCCGACGCGTTCTGTGCTGCCGCGAACTCTTTCCGGATGGCTTCTTTGACGGGTTCGACACGGTCGATATTCGATACATCAACCCTTCGAGCGGAAACGTGATCTGTATAGGGGAAAACGAAGTCATCGCCAACGCCGCCGAGAGTGCCGAGACGATTAGAGTGCTCGAGGAGGAAGGCGTTACTGTGCATGCGATCAATCTATCCGAGTTCAGGAAGGGGGCAGGGGGGCCTAGCTGCCTGACCTTGCCCCTGGAACGGAGATGACCGGCTACAATTTCCTGGTGAAGTAGAAAGTCCCTTCGGCTACTAGCTCGCTACCCATAAATACTTCGAACATCCCGGTCATTTTCTCGCCTTCTACTGAGCCCTCAAAGATGACGTCGGCACCCTCGATGTTGACATCGAAGGTGAAGCTGTTGCCTTCACTTTCAAAGTTGTACACAGGTCCGGAAACGATTTCACCCTGCATGTCCACCTGAAGAATTCCGGAATAGGATTTGTCCTCATAATTCAGGACGAGCTTCATGCCGCCCGCCATCTCACCTGCATCGAAGGTGCCTTCCCACATGCCGGCGAATACAGGTTGACTCGACGTTCTTCCCGACGCTTTGCCTGAACCGGCGCATCCCGGTGCAATTAGAATTAGAGAGAGAACGATCAAGGTTGTTGACCGGGTGAGGCTGTGTGATATGTAATTGTGCTGGTTCATTCCGCAAACGCTCCTATCCGAAAATTTAAGGTAAAAGTCAACCTTCTATGATCCCAAGCGGCTCTCTGTCCTGCCAGGCGCCGCGGGTGAAGTCGGGGAATTCCATCGAGCGGCTGCGGCCGGCGATCGAACGCTCGCTCAAGTCGATCACAGCACTCCAGGAAGCGCCATCGTAGACGTCCATGTCTGTGGGCTTTCCTTCCCGCAGGCACTGTATCAACCTGAAGTCTTCTATGTAATCCATGCCGCCGTGTCCCGCTCCCCTCGACCGCTCCCGCATGGAACTCCACAGCGGGTGCTCCCATTCCTCGTAGTAGTCAGCGAGATCCTCCCACTGGTCGGAGCGGCTGCTGACACCTTCGATATAGATCTTCTGCTCCGGGTACTTGCGGACAAGACCCTTGGTGCCCTGGACAAGGACCTTGCGGCTATATGGGCGCGGAGTGTTTGTGTCGTGCGTGATCAGGATCGTCTGGCCCAGCTTTGTCTGTATCAGGGTATTGACTACATCGCCCAACGCATACTCCTGCACAGCTTTCAGATGGTCGGCCCCGAATTTGCCAGCTGCATACAGGTTGAGCCCGCGTGTGCTGCAGCTCATCGAGACCAGGAAGTCGAACTGGTTGCCCCGGTTGATGTTCATGCACTGGGTGATCGGTCCCAGACCGTGTGTGGGGTAGAGGTCGGCGTCGCGCGCTATCGAGTGTTTGATCCGCCACTCTTCCTCGTAGAAGGTGGGGCTGAGCTTGAGCCCGCGCAGGTCGTGGAGGTATCCGCATTCGGCATGGAGCAGCTCTCCCAGCAGCCCTTTCCGGACCATGTTCAGGATCATCAACTCGGTGCGGTCGTAGCAGCAGTTCTCCATGGCCACACAGTGCCTATTCGTCCTCTCCGATACATCCACCAACTGCCAGCACTCATCCAGGGTGATCGCCATCGGGATCTCCGTGGCGGCGTGCTTGCCGTTCTCCATCGCCGCGACGCAGATCGGTGCGTGCCATTTCCAGGGCGTGGCGGTGAAAACCAGATCGAGATCTTCCTCATCGATCATCCGCCTGAAATCCTCGTGGCCGTTGGAGTAGCCTGTAGGTTTCGGATGGCCGGCCTCCACGAGTCGCTCCTGAGTCGTGTCGATCTTTTCCGGAACGATGTCGCACAGAGCCACAATCTTCACGCCCTCGATATTCATGAAGTTGCGGACGTGGTTGGAACCCTGGTGTCCCAGCCCTACGAAGCCCATCCGGACTGTATCGATGGGGGGGACTGTGAAGGGAACCGGAACCGACTTCAACTGGGCGGCGCACCCGCTTAGACCAGAGGCTCCGATTGAGAGTCCGATGCCGGCGGTAGCTGTGGTTTTGAGGAAATCTCGGCGATTGAAGTCTTCAGGCATGAGTGACACTCCGTGGTCTGCTTCTGATCTCGATCGATGTTTGAGAGCTTGAACCGTCCGCGAAGAATACACACACTCTCATTATATGAAAACCATTCAGAATTGATCCTCACGGTCGCGGAGCCGGTCGATCTGCCGGCGCTCCTTCTTCGTCGGACGACCCTTGCCGCGGAATATGGGCTTCGGAACACCTTTCAACTGGGCTCTTAATGTTTCGCGGGCCTTCCGGGATTGAGGTGTTTCCTCGTAGAGCCTGGATGCCTCTGATGCAGGGCCCCGTTTCTCTGTAAGGGCTTTGACGATCAGGTGGTATTCGTAGATTCCCCTGGTGACCTCCAGCTCATCGCCCGGTTTTACGGGTTTGGAGCGTTTTACCCGTGTGCCGTTCAGATGGACCTTCCCACCGTCTATGGCCCGGGCGGCCAGCGACCGTGTTTTGTAAATCCGCGCCGCCCACAGCCAGCGATCCAGCCTCACGCTCTCTGTGCTTTCATCATCCGACACCGCTTCCGGAACCTTTCTGGGCCGGATCTACCTGCCGGTTGCCTTTTTGAATTGGGCCAGCATCTCTCGGTGGATCATCGGATACAGCCCGTCGGGCCACAATTCCTCATACGGCCTGAACAGGCTACCATGATCCCGTCTCTCCACCAGCACGATTTCCGCATCGCTGCCCAGCTTTTCCAGCTCCTCCTTCAGCAGGATCACAGCCCCTTCCAGCCTGAAGGTATCCCATGTTCCGCAGTATACGTGGAGCTTTCCTTCCAGCTTTGGTCCCAGCGTCTCCCAGTTGCGTTTCAGTATGAGTGTTATGTCGTAATTCTCCCACGCTCTTGCGATATCGTGGTCGATTACACCCGTTTCGTGATCAAGCAATGGCATCGGCCTTCCATCCGGCCCGATGGGGCTGAAGACAGCATAGAAGCTGGCTATCTGACCGCCGTATTCTCTTCGGCTGAATTCTCTCTGGGTGAAATCCTTGAAGGATAACACCCACTCCCCATTTCTGCGTATCAGCTGGATCTCGTTGCCGTCCGGGTCGTAGTAGGCGTTGTCCCAGCCGTAGATGTTGATGCCGGTGAAATCCCTGAAGTCGACCGCGTCCGGTGCGGTTGACCATGTTCCGCCGAAGAAGTCGGGATACGCGACCTGTAGCCACAGGCTGCTCCATCCACCGCTCGAATGACCGCAGAGAAGACGACCTTCCGGCTTTCCCCAGGCGCCGTAGCAGTTTTCTAAAGCGGGTATGAACTCAGTGATGAAGGCTTCACCCCAGGGACCGTTGTGCTTGGAATCGGCGAACTCATGGTGACCGTATTCGAACTGCCCCTGGGGATAGATATATATCATCCGGGGATAACCCAGGTCGCGTATGTTCTCAACGTACTGCGGGCCGGTCCGCCAGGCATTCCGGTAGCCGCCTCCGAATCCATGTATATTGATACAGATCGGGAGTTTTTCCGACATATCGTGACCGGGAGGCAGTACCACACCGGCCTCGATAAACACATCACGCCCCCAGAATTCGCTCAGCAGCTCCGACCTGACGCGGAAGTACTTTATATTCTCCGAATCCAGCGGCCGGTCCTGCTGGGCGTACGCCTGGCCGGTGATTGCCAGAGATAGAAGTATAAGGACATAGGGAAGAGCTCTGTTGATCAGCCTGCGGGATTTCATGACACCGCCTTTCCCGGAAAAGGTTTACAGCAGACTAAAGTATCAACGGCAGGGCCGTGTTGCCAGCCCCTGTCTTACGAATTGGTTCCTAACAAGTGGCTTATTAATCTCGTATTGTATCGATGTCGGTTTTCGTTGTGAAAAACCTACTCGGTTCCGGTCGATATCCGACAACTTTCAACTGGTTGCAGTACTATGGAATCTCTGCTCTACGACCTGAAGTTCGGCATCAAACTGCTCAAGAAGGAGAAGGGTTTCACGATCACGGCTCTTCTCACTCTGGCTGTCTGTATAGGTGCGAATACAGCGATATTCAGCGTCATCAATTCCATTCTCTTCAGTCCTCTGCCTTTTCCAGAGTCGAACAGGGTTGTGCTTGTCTACAACAGCTATCCGGGTGCCAACATCCCGCGGGCGAGTGCCGCGGTTCCCGACTACTACGATCGCAGGGAGAAGATCGAGGCGTTTGAGGGGGTGGCCCTCCACCAGGGATCGAGGGGATACACTCTTGGCGAACCGGGCTCACCCTTCCGCGAGATGGGCATGGAGGTCACCCCTTCATTCTTCACTCTCCTGAAGGCCCGGCCGCTGGAAGGTCGTCTCTTTATTGAAGAGGATGGCGAGTTTGGCAGTGAACGGAAAGTCATCCTCAGCTACGGGCTGTGGCGGGAACTGTACGGAGGCGATGAGTCGGTAATAGGGCAGGAGATGCGTATTAACAGCGCCACCTATATTATTATGGGGATAATGCCCGAAGACTTCCGGTTCCTGGATGACGAGCCGAGGCTGTGGCTGCCGCTGGCCTTTACCGACGATCAGAAATCGGATGATTCCCGCCACAGCAATCAGTATCAGATGATCGCTCGGCTCAAGCCGGGTGCGACCCTGGAACAGGCCAGGAGCCAGCTCGTTGCTCTCAATACGGCGAATGAGGAGATTTACCCTCTAGAATTACGGCAATTGATCATCGATACAGGCTTCTTTACCGAAGTGCTCTATCTCCGTGACGATTTGGTACGGGATATCAGACCGAGGCTCTGGATGCTCTGGGGCGGGGTGCTGTTCGTACTGCTCATAGGATGTGTCAATATCGCGAACCTGCTGCTTGTCAGATCGAACGGGAGGATGAAGGAGCTGGCCACCCGTTTCGCCGTCGGGGCGGGGCAGGGCAGGATGGCTCGCCAGCTGCTGACTGAGAGTGTCCTGCTAGCAGTTATCGGGGGCGTCCTGGGTCTTCTGGTCGGTACATGGGGGCTTAACCTCTTGACGGTGCTCGGAGCAGATCAGCTTCCCCGTGGCAGCGAGATCGGGATGGATCCCACAGTAGTGCTCTTTACCTTCGGGCTGGCCGTAGTCGCCGGCATCCTGTGCGGTACCATA
>JAGLTZ010000137.1 GCA_023135015.1 Candidatus Latescibacterota bacterium | reverse complement strand
ATGGAAGGCGGGGTAGGCCCATACACGGAGAGCAGGGGACCGCTTTTCATCAGGGAAGCTATTGCACGGTTCATCGACAGCAGGGATGGGGTAACCCCGACTGAAGGCTTGCCCTCCAATCCCGATTACATCTTCCTCACCGACGGAGCTAGCGAGGCCGCCAAACACATCATCGAGCTGCTGATTGCTGACTCCGGTGACGGAATCATGGTCCCGATTCCGCAGTATCCGCTTTATACCGCTACCTTGAGCAGGTTGGGGGGTACAGTGGTCGGTTATTACCCCGACGAAGAGAACGGGTGGAATCTGGAGAGATCAATGCTCGACGAATCTCTACAGAAGGCAAGGGAGAGTGGGGTTAACGTGAAGGCGATAGTGGTCATCAATCCCGGGAATCCGACGGGTGCGATCCTGGACGAGCAGAGCGGCAGGGATGTGGTAGAGTTCGCAGGAGAGAACGACCTGGTTATCATCGCCGACGAAGTCTACCAGGAGAACCTTTACGGCAACGAGTTCATATCCTTTGCCAGACTGGTCGGCAAAGAGGATGTCACCCTGTTCAGCCTGCACAGCACATCGAAAGGGTTCTACGGGGAATGCGGGCACAGGGGAGGATATTTCGAATTGAGGAACCCTCCCGAAGTTGAGGGAACAGCTATAGGATTTGTAGACCTGCTGCTCAAGCAGGCATCGGTCAGCCTCTGTTCAAACACAATGGGGCAGGCCCTGACCTATCTGGTAGTGAGTCCTCCCCGGGAGGGATCGGAACCGTATGAACAGTTTACCAATGAGAGGGACGGGATCCTGAACGATCTGTATGAGAAGGCGGTGATGGTAAGGGATTCGTTCCCGCAGATGGAGGGGGTCGAATCGTTCGGAAGGATAGGAGCCCTCTATCTGTTCCCCAGGCTGAACAAACTGCCGGAGGGGACGACTGATTTCGATTACTGCATGAGTCTTCTGGAGAGTACCGGCCTGTGTACCGTTAACGGCTCAGGGTTCGGGCAGAAGGAGGGGACCAGCCACCTGAGAATAGCATTCCTGCCGCCGAAGGAGCTGCTAGAAGAAGTACTCCCCCAGTGGGTGGCATTTCACAACCGGTACGTCGATTAGTAACGTTGCAGCCTGACCGGGAACGGATCGAGAGTCAGATAGTCTCAAGCCATCCGTAGGGATCTTCGCGCTTGTCCTTATCATCACTCGGCCTCCAGGGCCCTCACCGGGTCGATACGGGTAGCACGGCGTGCCGGCAGCCAGCTTGCCAGCAACGCGGTCGCGAGCAGAAGTATGAGCGCGCCAGTGACGGCGACCGGCTCGATGGGACTGATCCCGTATAGCACACCCGAGACACCCCACGATCCGAGCAGGCCGAGCAGAAGACCGGAGACGAGACCGATTATCGTGAGCAGCAGGCCGCGACGCACGACGTGCCTGATGACCTGTCCCGCCTGTGCTCCCAGCGCGAGCCTGATGCCGATCTCACGTGTCTCCTGGGTGACCGAGTATGCGATCAGACCGTAGAGACCGATGCTGGTCAGCAGGAGCGCCAGGACGGCGAATCCCGAGACCGCCCAGGCGATCAGCCGGGAAGGCATCAGGGCGAAATCCATCTGGTCGTCCATCGTCATCATGCGCGAGACCGGGAGCGCCGGATCGAGGTCACGGATGATCTGACGGACCGGAGCGAAGAGTGTCGATGGATTCCCTTCGGTGGCGACATTCAGTGTCATCCCCCCCCGGTAGTGCCGGTTGAAGGGACGGTAGAAATATGGTTGAGGGTCTTCACTGATCGAGAAGTACCGGCCGGTAGGCACGACTCCGATCACGACATACGGGGTGCCGTCTTCCCCGCCGAGCCGTACGATCCTGTTGATCGGATACTCACCCGGCCAGAACCGCGCGGCGAACTCCTCATTGATGACCATGACCGGTTCTGAATCCCCGTCATCCTGCGCAACGAACCCCCTGCCCCTGGCGATCGGGATCCCCATTGCCTCGAAATATCCAACGGTCACGACATTGTGGCTGACCGAAGGCTGCGTTTCGAGGGGCGACTCCCACCCTTCAGGCCAGACCCAGGAGGACATGTTCGACAGTGAGAGCGGTACGAGAGTGGCGAACCCGACACCGCTCACTGCCGGGTGATCCAGTAGGCGCTGTTCAAGGTCTCGGTAGAACGTCCTCCCCCGGGCCTCATCATACCCCTGCAGGTCGAGATCGATCGTGGCCACGATCTGGCCGCGAGGATCGAATCCGGGATAGATATCCTGAATGGCACCCGCGCTCCTCAGAACGAGTCCGGCGCCGATAAGGAGAGCGAGTGATATGGCCACCTGTCCGCCGACCAGGAGGCCCCGAAGACGGTGAGTCCGTTTTTCGACCGTGGCCCTCCCCGTCCTGAGCGCAGAAAGCAGATTGCCGCCGGAGACTTCCAGGGCGGGCATGATGCCGAAGATGAGCCCGGCCAGCAGGGATACCAGCGGTGTGAACCAGAGGGTCGACCAGCTGAAAGCGGTGCTGAACTCCAGCGGTATATCCATCTGGGGTTGAGCGCTCTCTGTGAGCGGAGCGACAAGTTGTGCCAGCAGGATACCGACGATCCCGGCAATGAACGCAAGGAGAACGCTCTCGACCAGCACCTGCCTGATGAGTCTCCGCCGGTTGGCACCGAGGGCCAGTCGCACTCCCATCTCCTTCCGTCTTGCCATCGCTCTGGCAAGGAGCAGGCCGGCCACGTTTGCGCACGTGAGCAGGAGCAGGAGTCCGACCACGATGGAGAGCATGATCAGCACCGCCTGGAACTGCGGGCGGATCACCGGATGGACATTCGATTTCCTCTCCGAGACGACGACCGCGCTCTTCCCGACATTCTCCTCGGGATAGGTCTCCCGGAGGTTGGCCATGAGGGCGTCGACTTCGGCTTGGGCCTGTTCGATCGTGACTCCCTCCTTCAGACGGGCCACAACGTCTTGAAGCCAGTGGCTGTCCCGGGAGTCGAAGGGATCCCAGGCCGGCATGGCCTGTTCGTGCATCATCATCGGTACGTAGAGATCGGCGACCAGACCGGTCATCCCGCCGCTGAAGCCTTCCTCGACCACCCCTATTACCGTGAAGGGATATCCGTTCAGAAGGACTTCTGAGTCGATCACTCCAGGATCGCCACCGAACCGACCTCGCCAGAGTCGATAGGAAATGGTCAATACCGGATGGGTACCCGGGGTGGCGTCCTCATCAGGAGCAAAGGTCCTGCCCAGTGCCATATCGATCCCGAGGGTCGAAAAATAATTACCCGTCACCATCTGTCCCCAGGTACGTTCTGCCTCCTCACCTCTGGTCAGGTTGAACGGCTGGATCGCTTCGGTAGCCACACTTTCGAACGAGTTCGTCCGATCACGCACATCCAGGTAGTCGGGCCAGGAGAACGATGAATAATCCGCGAACTGTTCCTCGCTCTGCCATCGCGTGTAGATCCGCACGATCCGTTCCGGATCGTATATCTCCGAGTGGGGAACGAGCATGCCCCTGGAAATGTCGAAGATGGCGGTGTTCGCCCCGATCCCCAGACCGAGACACAATATGATGGCGATGGCGAGACCGGGGCTCTTCCGCATCTGGCGGAACGCGAAACGGATGTCTCCTACAAGAGTGTTCACGATCTGATTTCCTCTATTCTGCCCGCAGCGCGATGAGGGGATCTACCCGAACCGCCCTCCGGGCGGGTACGAGGCAGGCCAGGAAGGCGACCAGGGTCAGGAAGAGCGATACCAGCAGATAGGTTAGTGGGTCGGTCGGTGCTGTTGCGAACAGCATGCTCCGCAGTAGCATGGAGGCAATCAGACCACCGAGCAGGCCGAAGGCGAGACCGCTGCCGGCCCAGATCACGCCCCGGCTGATCACCTCGTACATTACATTGTTCGGTCCCGCACCCAGGGCGATCCGGATCCCCATCTCCCGGGTCCTCTGGCTGACGAAGTAAGCCAGAACGCCGTAGAGGCCTATCGAGGCCAGGATTATCGCGATTGCGGCGAAGGTGCCGAACAGCAGCGTCTGGAACCGGAATCCTGCTGTAGAGCCTGAGATCCGGGCCTCAATCGTACTGACGTTCGTGATCGGTACATCCTTATCCACCTCCCTGATGATAGTACGGATTGCCGGGGTGAGCGCCGTCGGTTCGCCATCGACCCGAATGACCAGGCTGAGGACTGTCTGCGGGTACTGACGATTGGGGAGGTAGAAGACCGGCCGGAAGTCGGCACCGAGCCCGTAGTCGGGCAGGTCGCCCACTACGCCGATGATCTCGAGGGGGATGCCGTCGCCCCATGGCAGGATAAGGATCTTTCCTACTGCGTTCTCATCCGGGAACACCTGCTTGGCAAGTGTCTGGCTGACTACCGTGACGGTTTGGGAGCCTGTCCGGTCGGTTGACTCGAAGGTGCGGCCGGCCAGGACCGGGACACCCAGTGTTCGGAAATATCCGTCCATGGCGAACCGGCGTGTCGCCGCAATGCGTTCGGAGGCATCTACCGGCGGCCGATCGGCCGGCCAGATGCCGTTCCAGAGTCCTCCGTAGAGCGGGAAACCGTCTACAGCGGATGCATCCAGCACCCCCGGAAGCGCCCGGATTCGCTCCAGTGTCTCGTCGAAGAATCGCTCGCGCTGTCCGGGATCGGTGTAGGTGAAGGCAGGGAGCTGGACACTCATGGTGAGAAGCCCGGCCGGTTCCATACCCGGGTCCACCTGCTGCAGCCGGAGGAAGCTGCGGATAAGCAGACCCGAAACGATCAGAAGGATAAGCGAAAAAGCGACCTGGGCGACGACCAGCACGCCCCGTGTCCTCAGACTGCGCATACCCTCCGTGCTGCGGCCGCTTTCCTTGAGGGATTGAACCAGACTTACGCGAGAGCTGCGCACAGCCGGAACGATTCCGAACAGCAGGCCGGTCAGGATAGACACGGTCACCATGACAGCGAGGACTGTCGTATCGATACTGACCGTCTGCAAGCGGGGCAGGTTGCCGGGTCCAATAATCTTCAGGACATGGATTCCCAGAAGTGCCAGTAGTATGCCACACAGGCTCCCCAGGAGTGTGATGACCAGGCTCTCGGTCAGGAGCTGCCGGAGGACGGCTCCCCTGGAAGCCCCCAGCGAGAGCCGGATGGCGAACTCATTCTGCCTCGATGTAACCTTGGCCAGAAAGAGTGAGGAGAGGTTCGCGCATACGATGAGCAGAACCAGGGATACAGCCCCAAGGAGCAGCAGCATCGAAGACCGGATACTAGCAAAGAAGCGATCATGCAGGCGCACCAGCTGTATTCCCCAGCCGCCTTTCGAATCCGAGTAAGCTTCAGAGATGTTGGCGGCGAGGACATCCATTTCGGACTGCGCCTGCTCAATAGTAACGCCACCAGCCAGCCGGCCGATTATCCAGAAGTTGTTGTTTCCGCGTCCGGACTCGGAAGGGCCCCCACGCTGCATGGGGGCCCAGAGCTGAACGCCGGCAGGATAATCATAACCGTCGGGCATCACACCCACGATGTCGAACGGCGCTCCATTTATTGTGATACTCGTGCCCACGACAGAAGGATCGCCTCCGTAACGTCGCTGCCACAAACCGTAGCTGAGGATGACCACATTCGGACCGCCCAGAACCTCTTCATCGAGGGTGAAGGTCCTCCCGTGGAGCGGGG
>JAGLTZ010000136.1 GCA_023135015.1 Candidatus Latescibacterota bacterium | reverse complement strand
GAGGCATAGCGGTGGCTATGGCGAGGAGGCGCAACGCAGTCGGTCGGGATGCGGCGCCGCTCGAATGCCACGGTTGTTGCGTGACAGGGCACTAGTAGTTATCCTCGGTTAAAACCACTTTCCCTCGGAAAACCCGATAGATGTAAACGGTATAAGTCAGCACTATTGGCATGGCAATCAACGCGATGATCAACATGTTGGTCAGAGTGCGAGGGGTAGATGAAGCGTTGTAGATCGTCAGGCTGTAGTTCAGATCCAGGCTGGATGGAACCCACCGTGGATAGAGGCTGATACCTGTCAGGCCCATCATCGCGGCAATGGTGACGGCGGTGGACAGAAAAGCACGCGGAAACTTACCAGTCGCAGCAGCAACCGGAACGTAGACGATCCCCCCCAGCAGGAGCAGGAAGAGCGGCCAGAAGAGCGGGTTGTGCAGGATTCCTTCGAACAGGAACGGGGAGACGAATATGGTGGCCACGGTGGCGATCAGGTAAATCACCACGAAGGCCATCCACGATCCGGTAATCCACCTGGCCAGGCGCTGCTGCAGCGCTCCGTCGGTTTTTATGGCCAGGAACGCGGCCCCGTGCATGACGAACATCGCCAGGCTCAATAAGCCCAACAGGATCGCGTAGGGATTCAGCAAGGCGAGAAAGGAAACGTTTAGCGTCCCGTCGGCGGCGATGGGTAGACCTCTGAGTACATTACCCACGGCCACGCCGAAGAGGACCGCCGGCAGGAGACTGCCCAGCCCGAACGACCAGTCCCAGATCCGCCGCCAGCCCTGGGAGTCCACCTGAGAGCGGAACTCCAGGGATACGGCGCGGAAGATCAAGGCGAAGAGCAGGAGCATGAAGGCAAGGTAGAAACCGCTAAACACGGTAGCGTACAGCACTGGAAATGCGGCGAACATCGCACCGCCACCGGCCAGCAGCCAGACCTCGTTCCCATCCCAGAACGGTCCAATGGCGTTCATATGGAGTCTTCGTTCCTGCTCGTCACGGGCGAAGAGATGGAGCACGCCCACGCCGAGATCGAAACCGTCCAGGATGGCGTAGCCGGTCAACAGGACTCCGATGAGCAGGAACCACGTCGTGTTCAGATCCATTATTCCCGCGCCTCTGTTATGGGAACCGCCTCGGGACCCTGTCTTACCTGCTTGGACAGGATATAGACGTAAAGCGCCCCGAGCACCAGGTAGATGAGGCCGAACATGATAATGGAGAACAGGACCTCGCCGGCGGCGACGTTGGCGGAGAATGCTTCCGCTGTCCTCAGCTCTCCATAGACAACCCACGGCTGGCGTCCGACTTCCGCCGTTATCCATCCCAGTTCACATGCCGCCAGCGGTAACGGGATCGACCACAGCAGCAACTTCAGCAGCCACCGTGTGTCGAACAGCTTCTTTCTGTACAGCAGGAAAACACTTATCACCATCATGGCGATGAACAGGGTCCCCAGCCCGACCATGCCATGAAAGGAGACGAAGGTGAGAACCATGGGTGGGGTGGGACGGCCCGCCGCCTGCAGGTCCTCGATACCGGGTACGAATGCGTCTGTGTCATTGAAGGCCAGCCAGCTCAACATTCCCGGAATCCTGATGGCGAGCTTGAGCTCGGGGGGTTCCTCCTGGGGAATCCCGAACACGGTCAGGGCGGCACGCTGCCCACCCCGTATGTGCCCTTCCATCGCCGCCAACTTCTCCGGCTGGGTGCGTGCCACCTGCTGGGCATGCTGATGGCCGGTCGGGAAAAGTGCCATCAGCGAGGCGACCAGACCAAAGATCAGCGCCATCCTCATCGATTTGCGCGGCACCCCCCCACCCTTGTTCTTCAGGATGAGGTAGGCGGAGATACCCGCCATGAGGAAGGCACCCGCGATCAGGCAGGCCACCATAGTGTGATAAAAGCGGTCGAGCGTGGAGGGATTGAACACCGCTGCCCAGAAGTCGGTGAGTTCGGCGCGCCCGTGGCGGATCACGTAGCCGGCAGGCGTCTGCTGCCACGAGTTGGCCACGATGATCCAGAAGGCGGACATCGTCGCGCCGACAGCCACCATCAGGATGGAGAACCAGTGGACGGCCTTGGAGACCCTGTCCCGTCCCAGCAGGTACAA
>JAGLTZ010000135.1 GCA_023135015.1 Candidatus Latescibacterota bacterium | reverse complement strand
TACACCGAGGAATTCCGCTATTTCGCTCACCTGGTGCTGACCGTTTATCGACAGCAGTTTCAGGAGGTGGAACTGTGAGAGGGTGAGGGGAAGGGGAGAAGTGTCCCTGAGGAATTTACGTTCCATGATGTCGCGGACTGCGTAGGCGAAGATGTGGCTATTCCGGAGAAACCGCGTGTAATCCATCCTGCTCCTCATCACTCAGAAGCAAGCGAGCCCATTGGAAAACAAGGCTGGCATATGGCTGACGGCTTTTTAGTTAACCCCATTACTATTTAACTGAGTTAACCAAGCGCCGAGCTTATGTAGTAAATATAGCTCCCTGTCAACTCCAGAACCCAAGAAAACGGAATATCGGACATTATTTTCTGAAATACCTGTTCCGACCCATTTCTTCTCATACAGCCATGCATGCTGACAGGCCCGTCGGGGGTAGGGAATATAATTTCCGGGCAGGTCGGATGGCCCCGGGTGGGGCTTATCCGCATGGGATTTTACCAATAATCGGGTAATGACTGATTTGTGGTAACTCAGGTATCTATAGTTCTCATCGGGCTGGGGTTGCTGATGATTCTGGGCGCCATGAGGCGAACCCAGAATCTGATCAGGATCCTGCCCGACCGTGGCCAGTGGCCATCGCTGCGCAACCTGATGATGTTCTTCGCAGTGGGCTATGCTGTCTACCTCTACTTCCTCGTTTCCGGCAGTCCCTTTAATAAGGATCTGGTTGCATCCGAGGTCTTCTTCCTGTCAAGCCTTTTCATGCTGATGGTGGTTCGCTTCGCTTACACTACTATTCATGACATCCTGCGCCTGGATGAACTCGAGGAGCTGGCCAACACGGATGATCTCACCGGTATGTTCAACAGGCGGGCGATAATGCATCTGCTCAAGGATGAGTACCAGAAGGCCAGGCGCTTCGGTTTTCCGATGAGCGTGGCGATGGTGGATCTGGATCACTTCAAGCGGATCAACGACACCTACGGACACCTCTCCGGAGACCTGGTTCTCAAAGAAGTTGCAAAGGTGCTGAAAAAGGGTCTCCGCCGTATCGATGTGTTGGGACGTTACGGGGGGGAGGAGTTCCTGTGCATCCTTCCTTCAACGGCAGCAGACGGAGCCGTTATTATGGGGGAACGCGTCCGCAGACAGGTCAAGATGCTGCGTTTCGAGGTAGCGGGCCCGGAGCAGCTGAAGCCTGTAAACGAGGAAGAGGTGCCATCCGGGGAAACGATCACAGTGACGGTTTCGGTCGGGGTGGCCTCTATGGATTCATCTATGACCGATCCGGAGCACGTTGTTTCCGCAGCGGACACCGCCCTTTACGCGGCTAAAGAGGGTGGCCGGGACCGGACCTGCTCGGCCTCTGAGTAGTCTCTCTGAAACCGGAAGAAGTCAGTTTTACGGGGATACCTCGGGCGCTGAGCTGCTGGTCTGAAGATAGTAGTGGCCGGTTTTGCTTTCCCTCCGTAGCCACCCCCTGCGCTCGGCGTGGAAGATGATGGCACGGATCTCTTCACGCTGGTCGGCAGCGAATGCTTCGTGGATTTCTTTCTCCGAGGTGCCTTCCTTTCCACCGGCCAGCTGAAGAACCTGCGCGAGCTGGTTCTTCCTCAGCATGGCACGGCGGGCCAGGAATTGGAAGCTGTCGACATCGAGGACATCCAGATGGTTTATCCGGAGGTCCTCCATTTCACGGCCCACCTGCAGTGGCTTCCCCCTCCACAGGTTCTTGAACCTCTTTTCACGGCATACGGCGGCCTGGGCTTCCCAGGCCTCGAGCGACGCACGGAAGCGTTCCAGCGATTCTTCGAAGTGACCCTGGCGCATCAGGTCGCGGGCCCGATCGTGTGCATCCTGGGCGCGCTCAACCAGCTCGCTCGTCACCTCGGTCTCCTCCAGGCTCTCCTCGACGATATCGCGGATATCCTTACCGCCCATGGAACCGAGCCCTCGGCGGGACCGCCTGCGGATTGAATCCCGAAGTCTATCGAAGAGACCCATAAGCCACCTGTTTTCCTCATCCGGGTAGCGCTTTCTGAATCGGTCGATTATGCGTCCTACGATAACGGATTCATCGTGCACCGGAAAGCCCGCGCACACTAACTTAATACCTAGCTTTCCGGGATTAGATCGGTGATTTTCAGTGTCGAAGGTAACATTCCACAACCGAAGATATACAGGTAGTTACCTCATGACTGAACAGACTGGTGACCCCGTCCGCATGCATGCTTTCGTATCCGGTGTCGTACAGGGCGTTAATTTTCGCTGGTTCGTTGAACGGGTCGGCAACCGGATGAAGCTCGCCGGCTGGGTGAGGAATCTCCCCGATGGACGTGTAGAACTTGAGGTTGAGGGACCGGTTCAGAAGGTTGACGATTTCCTGGATGAGGTCGGCAGGGGGCCGCTCGGCTCACGCGTCGACTCGGTGATTGCTTCTGAAAAACCGCCCGAAGGCGCGGTTGACTTCCGTATTCGATTCTGAT
>JAGLTZ010000134.1 GCA_023135015.1 Candidatus Latescibacterota bacterium | reverse complement strand
AGCGTTTCTCCGACAGGCTCCTAGAATCAGCCATGACTGAAGGATCGGACAGCATAAGACCGCGCCTTACCTCCGCGGAGTTCAGGGAGCTTCTCGATGAACGCATCCTGGTCTTCGACGGGGCTATGGGCACGTATATCCAAGGTGCCGGTCTGTCGGCGGCAGACTATGGTGGGGAGCAGTATGAAGGGTGCAACGAGAATCTGAATATAACCCGCCCCGATCTCATCAGGAGTATTCACAGCGGCTACCTGGCCGCCGGTGCCGATGTGATCGAAACGAATACCCTCGGGGCAATACCGTTCGTTCTGGGAGAGTACGGCCTTTCGGACAGGGCGCTGGAGATTAACAGTACCGCGGCCCGTTTGGCGCGCGAGGCCGCAGCCGGCTTCGATACTCCTGACCGCACCCGCTATGTGGCCGGCTCGATGGGACCTTCAACCCGATCCCTCTCACTCACGGGGGGCATCAGCTTCGATGAGCTGATCGAGCAATATTCAGTCCAGGCGAGAGGGCTCCTGGAGGGGGGAGCCGATATCCTGTTGCTCGAGACCGCCCAGGACATGCTGAATATAAAGGCCGGTCTGCTGGCGATCCGGCAGGTTGCGCAAATCTACGACTGGGACATACCCGTTATGGTTTCGGTCACCATAGAGACTATGGGAACAACCCTTGCCGGGCAGAGCGCGGAAGCGGTCTTCACGAGTCTGGAGCATGCCGATCTGGCTTCGATAGGCTTAAATTGCGGCACCGGCCCGGCCTTCATGACCGACCACCTCCGTAACCTGAGCGGCCTGTCGGATATTCCGGTCTCGGTGATGCCCAATGCAGGGCTCCCAGATCACGAGGGGAACTACAACGAGACTCCCGAGCAGATGGCCGCAGTGATGGGGCGGTTTATCGATGAGGGTTGGGTCAATCTCATCGGAGGGTGCTGCGGAACGAGCGAGGAGCATATACGCCTGCTTGCTGAGGCTGCGGTGGGGGTGCGGCCCCGCCGCCCGGCGGATAGAGTGTCCGCGGCTGTCAGCGGCGTCGACTACCTGCCACTGGATGATTATACCCCGGTTATCGTAGGGGAACGCACCAACGTGATAGGCTCCCGGGCTTTTAAACGCCTGATTGGAGAGGGCGATCTGGAGGATGCGGCGGAGGTCGGACGCCGTCAGGTACGGGAAGGGGCGCATATCCTCGACATATGCCTGGCTGACCCGGAGCGGGACGAACCGGCCGACATGGCCGCCTTCCTCGATGTCCTGGTACGTGTGGTGCGGGTTCCGCTGATGATCGATACCACCGACCCGGTGGCGCTGGAAGAGGCGTTGAAGCGCAGCCAGGGCAAGGTGATTGTCAACTCGATCAACCTGGAGGATGGAGAGAAACGCTTTGAGAGTGTGGTGCCTCTGATCAGGGAGTACGGCGCGGCGGTTATCGTAGGGTGCATCGACGAGGATCCCGAGGAAGGGATGGCCCGCACCAGGGAGCGAAAGCTATCCATCGCACAGCGCAGCTTCGAGCTTCTTACCGGCAAATACGGTTTGCCGGCGAGGGACCTGATCTTCGACCCCCTGGTATTCCCGGTCGGTACGGGTGACCGGGCATACATCGAGGCCGCGGGAGAAACTATCGAAGGTGTAAGATCTATCAAGGAGGCCCTCCCGCAGTGCCGCACCATCCTGGGGATCTCCAATGTTTCCTTTGGGCTGCCTCCCGCGGGCCGTGAAGTCCTCAACGCGGTTTTTCTCCACCTTAATCTGCAGAATGGTCTCGATATGGCGATCGTCAACCCGGAGAAGCTGCTCCGGGTGACACAGATCGACAGGGAGGAGATGGGCTTGTGTGAGGATCTGATCTTCAACAGGGGCAAAGACCCGCTGGGCGCGTTCACCGAGCATTTCCGCGGTAAGGAGAGCCGCCCGAAGGCACATGTAGCCCCCGACCTCCCGCTCCAGGAACGCCTATCACGATACATCGTCGAAGGATACCGTGACGGTCTGGAGGGTGACCTGGATGAGGCGCTGGAGACCATGGGGCCGCTCGAGATAATCAACGGCCCGCTGATGGCTGGGATGGGAAGGGTGGGGCGGCTTTTCAACGAGAACGAGCTGATTGTTGCCGAGGTGCTGCAGAGCGCCGAGGTCATGAAAGCGGCGGTGCACCACCTGGAACCGATGATGGATAAACGGGAAACCGCCACCAAGGGCACGGTGCTGCTTGCCACGGTCAAAGGGGATGTGCACGACATCGGAAAGAACCTCGTGGATATCATATTGACCAACAACGGATACAGGGTGGTGGACTTGGGTATCAAAGTGATGCCCCAGGAGATAATTCGGGCGGCCGAAGAGGAAAAACCTGATCTGATAGGGATGTCGGGCCTGCTGGTCAAGAGCGCCCGGCAGATGGTGGCGACCGCCGAAGAGTTGCGGCAGGCCGCCATCACCGTGCCGCTGATCGTGGGAGGAGCCGCACTGACCCGCAGGTTCACGGAATCGAAGATCGGACCGGCATACGGGGCGCCAACGGCCTATGCCAGGGATGCGATGGATGGGTTGGGGTTGGCTGAACGGTTTCTGGATCCCAACCGCGCGGAAGAAGTGTCGGCCGGGCCGCGGGGAGCTCTTGAAATGGCTGCTGCGATTTCAGTTGAGGGCTCAGGTGTGGAGGAAGAGACGGCCCTCCGGGTGGAACAGCTCCCGCCCGGTGGGGGGCTCGACCATTCGTTCCCCCTTCCTCAACCTCCTGATCTGAAACCGCACGTATTGAGCGAGCGGGACATCGACCTCGATTTGATCTTCTCATACATCAATCCGGTGATGCTCTACGGCAAGCACCTCGGGCTCAAAGGACGGCTGGAGGAGAAGCTGGCTGCGGATGATCCGAAGGCGGTGGAGCTTCAAACAACGGTGCGCGAGGTCCAGGAGAGGGTGGTCACCGAGGGACTGTTCCGGCCCAGGGGGGCCTACAGGTTCTACCGAGCGGTTGGCGACGGCGACGATCTGATTCTCCTCGACCCCGCCGGCCGCAGGGAGGAAGCCAGGTTCACATTCGGCCGCCAGCACGAACATCCCTTCCGCTGCCTGTCGGATTACGTGCGCCCACACAGGAGCGGCCAGCCTGACAGTGTAGCGCTCTTCCTTGTGACGGCGGGTCACGGGGTTCTGGAGAAATCGCGCCAGTGGAAGGAGGAGGGCCGCTACCTCTGGTCGCACACACTCCAGGCTCTTGCGCTGGAGACGGCCGAAGCGTTTACGGAGTGGTTGCACGAGCAGCTCCGCCGGATGTGGGGCATTCCCGATCCTCCCGGACTCAGCCACGACGAGCTTTTCAAAGCCCGCTACCGAGGCCTGCGATTTTCATTCGGGTATCCGGCTTGCCCCGACCTGGAGGATCAGGAACTCCTCTTCCGCCTTCTGGACGGGGAGGCCGCCACGGGAGTGAGCCTTACCGAAGAGTATATGATGGATCCGGAGGCTTCTGTATCCGCCCTGGTCTTCCACCACCCCCAGGCGGAGTACTTCAGCCTGCGCTGAAAAGACCGTTGACCTCTAGGAGCCTGTCAGAGAAACGCTCCGGCTGCGGCTTGCGC
>JAGLTZ010000133.1 GCA_023135015.1 Candidatus Latescibacterota bacterium | reverse complement strand
ACCTGGGGAATCGGTGTAGGCTCTGTTGAAGAGATAGCGAGACACAACATCCTCGGGGCGGTTCACCTGGCCGTTGAGAGAGCTCTGACCTCCCTCGACCCACCCGCCGTCTTCGCTCTGGTTGACGGTCGCCCTCTCTCTTCGTGTCCTGTGCCTCACCAGGCGCTGGTCGGTGGGGATAGGAGATGCAGGGTTATAGCGGCGGCGAGCGTCGTGGCCAAAGTAAGCCGCGACACGATGATGAAAGAGCTGGACAGACAGTATCCGGAATATGGGTTCGCCTCTCACAAGGGGTATGCAACAGCCCGGCATTTCGAGGCTCTGGAAAGGTTGGGACCCTCGCCGGTTCACCGCAGATCCTTTCTCAAGAAAGACCGGCAGCTCTCACTGAAACCGGTGACTGACGGAGAGAGCCCGCAAGAGTGGGGAGAGAGAGCAGAAGAGATTGTCGCCGACGATTACAGGTCACGCGGCTACACTGTTGCCGAAAGGAGATGGCGCGGGGGAGGAGGAGAGCTGGATCTGGTATGCAGACGTGATGACGAGATCGTGATGGTAGAGATTAAGGCAGCGCGCAGCCCGCAGGCGGGGTCTCCACTCACATGGCTGGGTGAAGCACAGCGCCGTCGGTGGCGAAGTGCTGCGGCAGCTTATATGCGCGGTCTGGGAGAAGTGAGAACCGGTTTGAGGCTGAGATTCGATCTGGTCGGGGTTGTTGATCGTAGCTGGGAGCCCCCCGAGCTTACCAGGGTGGAGGGCGTTGAACCGTGAGAGAGAATGATCGTCGCGAGCTATGGAGCTGGTACCTCTTTGATTTTGCAAATACCAGCTTCACCGTAATGGTGGTTACGGTCGCCTATGCAATCTATTTCCGGGAATATGTAGTTGGTGATTTGGCAATAGCACTCCCGTGGGGCGATAGCGAAGTCGGTGACTTTCTGTGGGGTCTGGGCAACGCCGTGTCGATGATGCTGGTAGGTATCACCAGTCCATACCTGGGTGCGATAGCCGACGGAACCTCGTGCAAAAAGCTCTTCATCGGGCTATACACCGCCCTCTGCATTGTCCCGACCGCTCTCATGATGACGGTGGGTCCCGGCCAGATATGGTGGGGCCTGTTACTTTTCACTCTCGGAAACATCGGTTTTCAGGGCGGTCTGGTTTTTTACAATGCCTTCCTACCGCAAATCAGCTCTCCAAAACGGCGTGGTTACGTCTCCGGAATGGGTTTTGCATGGGGCTATGTAGGAGCACTTATCACGCTGACCCTGGCCCTTCCATTCGCCAAGCGCGCCACAGAACTGGGTGATCATGGAGAGTTGGCACCGGCCTTTCTGATAGCTGCTCTCTTCTTCCTTGTCTTCTCCATTCCTTTCTTTCTCTACGTGCGAGAACGGCCGCCGCTTGTGAGTATGGCCAGGAACCCGTGGAGGGAGGGGTGGATCAGGGTCCGCGATACCATCTCACACCTTCATCATTACCGTCACACGGCCCACTTCCTGCTGGCCTACTTCATATACAGCGATGGAATAAACACTGTGATAGCTTTCGGCGGGATTTATGCGGCCGAGACACTGGGGTTCAATGCCCTCCAGGTAATCGTCTTCTTCGCTGTGATCCAGTTCGCAGCAGTTGCCGGGGCGTGGGCATTGGGTCTGCTGACCGACCGGTGGGGGGCAAAACCGACGGTTGAACTCACCCTTGCGCTGTGGACAGTTATGGCAGCGGGTGCCTTTCTGGCCAGAGACGCACTCGCGTTCTATCTAGTTGGAGCTATTGCCGGCATTGCCATGGGATCGAGCCAGGCGGCCAGCAGAACGCTGATGGCTGAATTTACACCAGTCAGTAAGGAAGCGGAATTCTACGGTTTCTACGGCCTGTGCGGTAAGTTCTCGGCAATTCTCGGACCGTTGCTTTTCGGGCTGGTCAGTCTTCTCACCGGAAGCCAGCGTTGGGCTGTCTTGTCCGTCAGCCTGTTTTTCGTTGTGGGTTGGCTGATCCTACGCACGCTTGATGTTGCAGCCGGCAGGGAAGCTACAGGTTCGAAACCTCCCGGCAATAATGGGGAAGCGTGATTAAAAGTAATATGAAAGGCAAACCAGGAGTGAAAACAACCCTATCTGCAACAGGCACGGCAGTGCTGGCGGTGGCTGCGGTGATGGTGCTCCTGCCAGGCTGTGAGCGAAAGGTCAGGGAGGCGATAGGGGATCGGAACCAGATCATGGTGTATTCGGATGAGCAGAACTGGTCTATTTACGGTCCCGAGCTTGAAAAGGTTTTCCGCAGGGAGGTCTATACGCCGAGGCCGGAACTCATTTTCCGGATGCGCCATCTGGAGCCCGATGCCTGGAAATTCCTTCCACGATTCAAGAACCTGGTGATATGTGCCCCCCTTGAAGATCTCACCCCGACCGCAGAGAAGGTCCGGGCACTGCTTTCACCCGAAGTGCGCCAGTGGATATATGAGAACAAGCGGGCTCTGCACGTGGTGCAGGAGGATCCATATACCAGGAAGCAGCTCTTTCTGATAATCACAGCCGACACCAGAGAGCGCCTGCTTGAATACATTGGGACGCACAGTGAAACCCTCTACAGGCTCATGGAGGAGAGGCTTAATGAACGTATAGCAGACCTGATCTACAGGCAGGACGAGCAGTACGCTCTGGAGGATACGCTCCTGAGCAATTACCAGTTCACGATGCGTGTACCGTGGGGTTTCAGGATGGTTACGACCTACGCGCGCGAATCCTTGATCCGTATGATTAAATACGGACCTGAGAGATGGTTCTTTGCATACTGGGTTCCACTTGAGGATCTGGAGGAACGGGGATTGAGCTGGGCGTATCGCCTGGAGGAACTCGGCCAGGTCATTGAGCGCGGCGAGGATCCGGATCCCGTTGAGATCCGAAGGCTGGCTCAGCAGTCGTGGGATTTCAGAGACGAAATCACCCGTAATTACTTCGATGATGATTTTGTTCTTCGGTCGGCAACAACCAGCACAATTGTAGAATTCAACGGTCGCTGGGCAATACGTCAATACGGTCGTTGGCACATTGATGAGCCTTTCTCTGGTGGACCGATGGTTGCCTACTGCTTTATTGATTCCGAAACCGGGCGTCTCTGGTGGCTGGATGGAGCGGTATTCTATCCCAACGAACCAAAGGAAACCCTCTTACGACAACTTGATGTCATGATCCGGACATTCCGGACAGGACCCCTGGCGCAAAGCTATATTGCCTCGATCCAGGAGAAAATTGATGAGCGCAGGTGAGCCTAGAAGGATCCTTGTAACGGGCGGAGCGGGTTTTATCGGCTCGCACGTGGCTGACGCCTACCTGCAGCATGGTCATGAGGTTGCGGTATTGGACGACCTAAGCACAGGTGACAGAAATCTGCTGCCCCCCGGCGTTGCCTTCTATGAAGGTGATATAAGGGATGAGGAGCTGGTGAATAGGGTATTGGGCGAGTTCAAGCCGGATGTAGTCAACCACCATGCCGCACAGATGGATATCAGGCGCTCGGTTGCCGATCCCCGCTTTGATGCATACGTGAACATACTCGGGTCGCTGGTCGTGTTGGATGCCTGCGTTAGGTATGGTGTCGGACGAATGATCTTCGCCTCGACGGGGGGGGCAGTATACGGCGAGCAGGAGCGGTTCCCGGCAGATGAAACCCACCCTACCGATCCGGTCAGCCCGTACGGAGTGGCCAAGGTATCAGTTGAGAAGTACCTGCGTGCCTACCATGAGGTGCATGGGATAGGTTTCGCAGCCCTCAGATATGCGAATGTCTACGGGCCACGCCAGAATCCCTTCGGCGAGGCAGGGGTCGTGGCGATTTTCACCCACCAACTGCTGAACACGACTGAACCCACTATCAACGGAGACGGCCTGCAGACCAGGGATTACATCTACGTGGGAGATGTTGTCGCCGCCAACCTTGCCGCACTCGATGGACCCGAAACCATAGTTGTAAACATCGGCTCTGGGAAGGAGAGCACGGTTCTGGATATCTACCACGGGCTGGTCGAGGCTGTCGGATGGGGGGGCGCTGAAAACCACGGTCCCGCTAAGCCGGGGGAACAGAGCCGGTCGGTGATCGACCCTGTGAGGGCCTGGGAGACCTGGGGTTGGCGTTTGCAGGTCCCGCTCGAAGAGGGGCTCAAACGCACTGTCCGCTATTTCCGGAGGGCGGCGGAGATCGGAGGACCCGATGAGCGCATACGCGGTGACGGACCGTGATATAGAGCCTCTATCAAGATTTCGTTATCTGCTTGCTTCTGCAGTTCTGGTGACAATAGCCCAGCCGCCATTCCCGACCGGCTGGCTGGCATACATCGCGCTGGTTCCCTTCCTTATCGGCATTGAAGGTTTAAGGGGAAGGAGAGCATTCGGGTACGGACTGTCATGGGGCATACTCGTCAACGCCTTAGGGCTGTACTGGTTGGCTGCAAACCATGTCGGGTCCTTCCTCGGCGCTCTGGTCTACCTCGGTGTGGTGGATGGACTCTTCACATGGCTTCTGTGCCGGATACGGCAAGAGCGCAGGGCCTGGTTCTTCCCATTCGTATGGACAGGTTTCCTCTACCTGAAGAGCCTCGGGGAAATGGGTTGCCCATGGCTGTCGCTGTCGCTAACCCAGACTTACACACCGGCAGCCATTCAGCTTGCAGCAATATCCGGCGCATGGGGGTTGGATCTTTGGGTGGCAGCTATTAATAGCTTGGTCTACAGTGGCTTACGCCGTTTATCTAAAGATAAAGTTGAGATAAAACCTTTCTCGATAGCAAAGGTCTTTGGTCCGGCGGCAGGCCTGGCCTTGATTGTCCTGCTTTACGGCCGGATTGTCCTGATAGCCGGTGGGGCAGACGAATCGGAACGTTTCACCAGACTCGGCGGTGAGCTGACCGTAGCGGAGATCCCGCCATGGATTGAAGAAGGGGGCAGGCCTCTGCGTGTGGCCGCCATACAGGGCAGTGTGAGGCCTGATGTGAAACTCGCCCCTCAGATGCTCCAGTATAACTTCTACCTCTACGGCAGGCTCACCCGTGCCGCAATCGCTGAAACTGGAGGGAATATCGACCTGATCGTATGGCCCGAAACGGCGGTGGTGCAATATCTGAACCGATCATGGAGGTCGCGGCAGTCCGTGCAGGATCTTCAAAAAGAGATAAGAGTGCCGATTATGACCGGTGCCTTTGCGGCCATCCACAAGGATGGGAGATTCAAGCACTACAATGCCGCCTTCATGGTGAGCAACAGATATCTTTCTTCCGGCAGCGAGATATACGCCAAACGGCTGCTCGTACCTTTCGGGGAGCGGGTACCATACCAGAAAGTCCTGGGGTTCATGGCCGGCTGGAGCATGGGGTGGTCCGATTTCAGCATGGGGGAGGGGGCCCCCTTGCTGGGAGGAACACCCAGGACGCCTGATGTGCCGCCGATCGGTCTGCTGATCTGCTATGAGAGCGTCTTTTCCCGGCTGGTGAGGCCCGAAGTGGTAGACGGTGCACGGGTGCTGGCCGTTATAACCAATGACGCATGGTTCGGACGCACCACAGGACCTTACCAGCATACGAAGGCTGCCACACTCCGTGCGGTGGAATTCCGCCGGCCGGTGATCAGAGTGGCCAATAGCGGGGTGACTGCCCTGATCGACCGGTGGGGCCGAATACATATGGCTACCCCTCTGTACACGAAGTGCGCGGTTGCGGGCCGTGTGTGGCCGGAGAGCGGAATGACCTTCTTTGCAAGGACCGGTGACTGGCTGCCGGTGATTACGCTTTTGGTGGCTGTCGTAGGTCTCTTTCTTTTCATGGAACCAAAAAAGGGGAGGGCGGTCCTAAAAACAGAATAGAAGTGAGGGCCGTATGTCGGTTTTGACGAAAAAAGATATCGAGCAGGTAGATCTGCCCCGTATGTCGGATGAGGCTCTTCTCTCCAGCAGCCTGGAGGGCAACCTTGTTGCATTCGACCTGTTGGTGGATCGTTACTACGACCGTCTGTACGGCTACCTGATACGGTTCCTCAAGGATTCAGATACGGCTGAGGACCTACTTCAGGAAACCTTCCTTCGAGTATGGCGAAAACGAGCCGAGTTCAAGAACATCGCATCATTCTCTACATGGATCTATACAATCGCGGGGAATCTGGCCAGGAGTGAGTGGCGCAGGCGCAAGAGGTGGCGGATGCTGCGGATCGGTCCCTCCCGCAATGAGGAGGAGGCGGCTATCGAGCTCCCTGACGCCGGAATCGGCCCCGACTTGATTGTTGAGAACCGGGTGGCTATTGAAGAACTCACAAAGGAGGTGCATAAGCTCCCGGACCGATACCGTGAGGTGGTAATTCTAAGGGATATCCAGGGGATGACATACGAGGAAATCGCAGGTATAGTCCAGGTTCCTGTCGGCACGGTAAAATCGCGACTGAATAGAGGTAGATTGATTCTGCAGGAGAAATTGGGAAAGTGGCATGAAAGTACGTAGATCATCCACATTCTGCGAACTTGTGGCTGAATCGTTCTCAGCCTACCTGGATCGCTCCCTGCCGGCATCAGTCGAGCAGGAGATTGCGGCGCATCTGGATCAGTGTCCTGAATGTCTGCAGCGCCTGGAAGAGATGAAAACGCTGATAGCCGATCTGTATGGGCTGGGAGGAATCGAAGCAGCCCCGGAGCTGGCGTGGTCGGTCAAACGGGCTGTCCGGCGCCTTGCACAGCGCCAGGCAGACGCGCCTGTCCTGCGTCCTATCCCGTTCCTCGCTTCGGCCGCTGCGGCCGCGGTAGTTCTGGTCCTTGTAAGTGTGGGAAGTGGGCCTGAGGATGCATCCCTCGATCAGCATGCTGCCGGTTCCTCCGAAATGCAGGTTACCCAGAATCCACGCTGGGAGAGATATGTCCTCCCCGCACAAGTCGGGGAAGAAAACGTTCCGAGCCTCTTCGACCAGCAGGCAGCAGCAGGGGATACATCAACCATAAGGGAGCCCTCAAGGATCCGGGGCGCTCGTGCGGTGCGCTTCTAACGATAGAATCGTGCCTTATATGTATGTCCATCAATACTCCCGGATAATTCCCGGCAGCCTGTTGATTCTTTCGGCGCTTCTCCTGTCCATCCCCGACACCGCGCTTGCCCAGACGTCCACTCCAGACCCGACCAGGGCGCCTATTCCATTCGAAGCACTCCTTGCCAAGGGACAGCAGAGCGCGGTTCGTGTACTGGCCCATATGCGGATACAGATTGGCAGCTTGACAAAGCGTGCGGGCAGGGGTCCTGGACGAGAGATTGATGTAATCAATATCGGCTCCGGAGTCCGCTTCGGAGTTGCAAACAGGGTCCTTACAGCCCTCGCCGTGGTTGCCGGCTCCGATTCAATCGAGGTACAGATCGGCAACCGCAGGATGCCTGCAGTCCTGCTGGGAGCCGATCCTTTCACAGGTTTGGCTCTTCTTTCGGTAAA
>JAGLTZ010000132.1 GCA_023135015.1 Candidatus Latescibacterota bacterium | reverse complement strand
ACGACGCTGCCTGTCTACGGCGGTCTGAGCGGAGCGCCTCTGCTCAATCCGGGTGGTGAAGTCGTCGGTGTAGTCGTATACGCCGGCAACCCCGAACCGGGTCAGTCAGGTAGTGGGAGTGCAGTTGCTGTAACCGCCGACCTGGCCATGCATGTTGCCACCGAACTTGAGGGATTCGGCCGCGTCCGGTGGGGATACTTCGGTGCAGAGATGGATCCGGCCACCAGCGACCGGATAATGCTCCTTAATGTCGACGAAGATGGCCCTGCGGAGCTGGCAGGTTTGAGGAGCGGCGATGCTGTAACACATTACGGGGGAGAGGAGTTGGAGGATCCGGCTCACCTGAGGGAACTGGTTCTGACAACCGTTCCGGGTACGGCGGTACCTGTGAAGGTGATGCGGGATACCATGCTGTTTGAGGCCACCCTGATCGTAGGGGATCGAAGGGCTGTTATGCCGCGTCCGGCGGCTACCGGACTCGAGTTACGTAGTGTATCCGACCTGGCTTCCATAGCCCGCTGGCGTGAGCTCATTGAAGGGTTCAACAGATTGTTTGCGATGCCCGGTTTCGACCAGGTCAGGTCGAATATGACATCCCTCATCATGCGCCTCGAGCAGGACCTGCACGAACTGGAACAGGCATCCAGAACGCGCAGACCGCCCCCTGATTGATTGCCACTGTCCACTTAGCTCTCTTGACGCCCCCATAGACCTCCGGCTAGTTTCCGATCAATGGAAAGCTCGGCGAAACATCCAATTCTGCTCCTCACGGTCATCGCTCTCGCAATCGGTTGCCAGGGCGGCGAGGTTCGTGAGGAGCGGATCGCTGCCGGTGTGGCTGAAGAAGGACCGAGGCGGGTAGCCGTTCTCGCACCGGCGGTGGTGGAGATGATGCAGGCTCTGGATCTCCTTGATCGGGTGGTCGCAATCGGAGATTTTGTCGAATGGCCTCCCGAGGTCACATCCCTGCCCAGAATAGGTGCATACAATACGCCCAACCTCGAGCTGGTCCTCAGCCTGAGGGTCGATATGCTGGTGACTGCAGCAAGTGAGGCGGGCCGGGAAGCGCATAAGCGACTGAATGATCTAGGGGTCGATGTGCTTGCTCTTGAAACAGAGACTTACCAGGAAGTTCTGGAGTCGCTGCAAACACTGGGCAAGGCTTTTGGCAGAGAGGAGGGGGCACGTGAGGTGGTCTCAGGGATCAGGGAGAAGATCGAGGCAGTCCGGAGTAGATCTGCCGCCGCGAGGCGACGCCGGGTACTGTTTGTTGTAGGACAGAGACCGCTGTACGCAGCAGGCCCTGGCTCACATATCGACGAGGTGATAAAGGCGGCCGGCGGGGAAAACGTCTTTGCCGACGCCATGAGTCCATACCAGCTTGTATCGATGGAAGCTGCGATAGAGAGGCTGCCGGAAGTCATCATCGATGCATCCGACAATCGCCCTGGGGCCTTACGGGGCAGGGAACCGGGTTTCTGGGGGCAGTGGAGGTTCCTGCCCGCTGTGCGGGAGAACAGGGTCTACTGGATCGATCCGATGA
>JAGLTZ010000131.1 GCA_023135015.1 Candidatus Latescibacterota bacterium | reverse complement strand
CCATCGGTATTAGGAGGCGAGTGTCGAATGCTTCACCCAGGAGCTCTGGCTCGCCTTCCTCGCGTATACGATACACCGCAAGACCGTGCTCTGGGCGCTGTTGGAGCAGGAAGAGCAAGTCACCGCGCACCTCCACGTCCACAAACCCCTTTCCTTCTGGAAGGGGTAGCACGCGCTCGATCCGTGGTCTTGCCGGGACGCGTGCGTCCACAATGATGATCTGATTCCGTTGGAGGATGAACACACGACCGTCCACATGGGCGATTCCGGGTCCTCCAACAGTCCTGACACGAACGCCAAGATCAAGGCTTCCCAGTCGGAGGGGGTTAGCGGGGTCTGCAAGATCGAGGACATCAAACAAAAGAGGCACGCCCTCCGCAGCCGAAACATCACCCTTCGCATGCCGCACCAGATAGGCAACGTCTCCGGCCATCTCGAAGCCGTCATTCATCGTGCCGTCGAGTTCGGCCAACTCTCCCACCCAGCGCGGCCGGGTCGGTTGGGATATGTCCAAGACGGCCATTGGTTGACCGAAGCCTGTGAGGTAGACATAGTGGTGATGCAGTGTGAGCTTATACCAAGCCGACTCGATCTCCAGCGCATTGATCTCACGGACGGCAGTTGGATCATGCACGTCCAGCACGCGCAGAATGCCGCGCTCCAGTGCGTAGGCGTATGGTGGGACGACCACTATGTCATAGACCGCAGAGACGCGGGCGCGGGCGACCAGATCGATCGTCTGGGACGGCTGCGCAGGCATCGGAAACGGGAAACCCAGCGCAACTGCAGCCGCTGCTGCCAGCAAGATCACCAAGAGTTTGTTTTGCATTTCGTTCCTCCATTTCACACTCTACAGGAGATCCTCTCGGCCCACTACTCCTCATGATAATAACTTTGCCGAGTGTTCATATCTGGGTATTGGACCCTGAAACTGAACCGATTCTGCGCTACTTAAGACTAATACTTTCCGGAATTAGCCCTTCCATATGTGCATAGACAATCGGCGGGTGATAGGCCACGTTCGTCTGAGCGGGATCCCACCGGTCGCAGGTTAGGATCGTAGCGGGCCCCCGCTACCAATCAGACCTGCGACGCCAGCTGGATACTTGTCTGGCCGGCGTATGTACCCTTTCCGTATGTAAGCTACTCAGGAGGCGGGGCAGCCTTTTTCAGGTATCGGTAGAAATCACTGTCTGTAGTGAGTACAAGAATGATGTTATCGTTCTGCTTCTCTTTGTATTCCTCAAGCGTTCTCGAGAAGGCGTAGAACTCGGGATCGCGTCCGTATGCTTCACCGTAAATTCTAGTCGCTGAAGCATCTGCTTCACCCCGGATCTCCTGGACTCTCCGATAGGCCGTGGAGCGGATATCACGCAGCTCTTTTTCCATGTTACCCAGAATTTCTGCGCTCCTCCCCTCTCCCTCGGACCGGTATCGGCTGGCGATCCGTTTCCGCTCGGAGATCATGCGATCGTACACCTTTTCCCTTACGCTCTGTACGTAGTTGAGGTGCTTGATACGAACATCGACTACCTCGATGCCGTATTGAGGGGTCATTTTACCCACTTCCGCCAGGATGGCCTATGTCATTTCCTCACGCCCGAGTTGGATCTCCTTCATCAGTTCTTCCGCAAGTTCCTGGGGGGTTTCTCCCGGGACATCACTCTCAGAGGCTTGCCAGGTGGTACTACGAACAAGTTCAACCAGAGGATTGGCCGAGACTAAATCTCTAATGACCGAATCGACGATGTCATCCAGCCGGGACTGAGCCCCGTTCTCCGAAGCAACGCTCTCCAGAAACTTCAGTGGATCCACAATGCGCCACCGTGCCGTGGCATCCACCCAGATGAACTCGCGCCCTGCGGTAGGAATCTGATTCGGGTCGCCATCCCAGATGAGGAGACGTTTTTCGAAGCGGACGATTCTTTGGATAAAGGGGAGCTTCACATGCAGGCCTGCCTCGGCAACCGTAGACCCCACCGGCTTTCCGAACTGAACGACCACTCCCTGCTTGCCCTCTTCCAGTATGTAGAAGCTCCCGGAAGCCAGTATCAGGACCAGCAGCAACACGATTCCCAGAATGTATCTAATCGCTCTTGTCATTGTCTTTCCAGCTCCTCTGATGTCGAAGTGCCCTCACCGGGTGGCGGTGTGCTTTGCCCCGGGGGCGGCGGGCTTCCCCCCGGCTTCAGAGGTAGCCATGGGATCAGGTTTTTCAGCTCACTGTCCACGATATATAGTCCATTTGCCTGGCCCAGTATCTCACGAATGGCCTCGATGTATAGACGCTGCCGGGTAACCTCTGGAACTCGCCGGTACTCATTCAGGATGGACAGGAATCGCGCGGCTTCTCCCTCAGCCCTGTTGATTCTCTCGGTGGCGTACCCCTCAGCTTCGGCTAT
>JAGLTZ010000130.1 GCA_023135015.1 Candidatus Latescibacterota bacterium | reverse complement strand
AGAGAGTACATCCTGCGCGGGATCTCCAGGCTGCTGGAATACGATATCGACGGCATACATCTGGACTATATCCGGTTCCCCGTGCGTCAGGGTTACAGCTACGACGACGCCACACGCGCCGCCTTCAGGGAAGAATATGGACGCGACCCCCTAGCACTGAGACACCATAACTCGGGAAGCGTCATGTGGGTAGAATGGATCAGGTGGAATGCAGCGCATGTGACGGAACTCATCAGGGAGATACGGAATCTGATCGAAGCCAGGGGGAAGGATATCGTCATTTCAGCGGCGGTCTTTCCCGATTGCGAATCGGCGGCCTATATGATCGGTCAGGAGTGGGGGGCGTGGGTTGAGGAGGGCTTGCTCGATATCCTCTGTCCCATGTTGTATACGAACAACATGGAGGCCTTCAGGAAATACGCCCGACAGGCGGCAGGGATAGCCGGGGGGAGATGTCTGTTCTATGCCGGCATCGCGTGCCGCTCATCGCACAATATCAATACACCAGAGGGAGTGGTCTCTCAGGTAACAATCTCCAGGGAGGAAGGTGCCGACGGGGTGGTCTTCTTCTCAGGGACGAGTCTGGATGACGACTTCGTTACCGCGCTTGCGTCGACGGTCTTCGCGAAATGAGCGGCCCCTGCCCCATCCGGAGGGACCGGACGGGCAACAGCATGGTTTCCGGAAGGCAGGGAACTGAGTATACGACGTGAGGAGGAGCCCGATGTTCAGAAGGACGGCCGTAGCCATGAGGAGACACAGGGGGAGCAACACCATAGCCCTAGTCCTGGCCCTGCCCTTCCTGCTCATCACCGCTACTGCAGAGCAGAACGGGTGTTCAGCGCAGGAACAGGTCACCCTCTTATCCCTTTTCGACGAGAGCTGGGAGGTTCGGGATGACATCAACATCTACCTGGACCTGGAGGGGGTGAAATACTCGGCCCGTGTCTGCCAGAAGGGCGCCGATCTCAGGATCGCCTTCATGGCCGAGCCGCGGTCGGGGGAGACTTTCAAGGAGAGGGATGCGGTGCTGAGTTTCGACCCGGTGTATTTCCTCATCCACGGTCTCCCCATCGCATTCGACCCGCTGACGGGGGATGAGCAAGAGAGGGAGTACGTTTTCGAGAACGAGAGGATGTACATCGAAGTGAGTGTGACCGATCACCCGAGGGTGCTCCGGATGCATGTCACCTCGCGTAAGCTGGGGAACCGCGGGGAGCTTACCATCGAGGACAAGCTCAGGCAGTCGAGGACGATAAGGTGGCTTCGGCAGCAGACCGAGAGCTGGTCGGGACTGCGAGAGGGGCAGATTATCGCCCAGAAGACTTTACAGCCGATCCTATGCCACGGCGGCTACGATCCACAGAGCGTGAAGACAGCGGTCATATGGGCGAATAACATGGCGTTGTCCGGTACCTTCGAGATCATCGACTGCGCTCTCAACAGGCAGCACCCCGCGCAGCAGTCGGTGGTCTATGCAGGTGAGATCGAACCGGCGGGAACACACATCTGGGGCGGCAATAACTACATCGCCGATTTCTCCGGCTTCCATGCGGAGGGGATGTACAGGGTGCGGCTGAAGTTGAATGAGACGATCGAGGTCGTAGACTCCAACTCCTTCGTCATAAGGAAGGGCTGCTACCTCGATCTGGCGAAGAAGGCGGCGGGATGGTTCTACTACCAGCGATGCGGGATCGAGGTCCCCGGCTGGCACGAGGCCTGCCACACGGAGGACGCTATCATCAGAGAGGATGGCGAGAAGGTCGATGTGAGCGGCGGGTGGCACGACGCGGGGGACTACGGCAAGTGGATAGGACCTGGAACGGTGGGGATCTGGTCCCTCCTGACCCTTCAGGAGGAATTTGCGGATGAACCGGTGGAGGGGCTGGGGATGGGAGCGTATCTGGATGAGGCCGTGTGGGAGGGGCGGTATATCTGCAAGGGCTACTGGGACGGCGTATTCCACCCCGGCTTCACGGCGGACCTGGAGGATGTCTGTACCTGGCTGGGAGCCCCGGAATGCGAACCACCCCGTGTCCTCACCGAGGAGGAGGCGCTGGCCTACAGCACGAAGGGCCCGGGAATAAGCCTGACCGGTGCGGCACTGGCGCGGCTGGGCCGTATGGTGATGCCCTACGATGAGGAACTGGCGCATCGGTGTCTTGCGATATCAGAGGAGGTCTGGGAGATCGAGTGCGGGGTCGACCTGTCGAAGCCGGAGTATGAAGAGAGGCGTGGCTCCCACCTGGATCTTCAGGCAGGACTGCTTCTGACAGATCTGGAACTCTACCGGGTCCGGAACGATAAGCGATACCTGGAGGATGCCCGCATCAGGGTCTCGAACATCCTGGAAGCTCAGGACGAACAGGGGTTCTTCTATCGTGACCGGGCGAGGAGTTCCCAGGTTGTCGAATGCGGCAATCATCTCATCGCATTGTATCGGTTCCTGGGGCATTTTCACGATACCGGATCAGAAGCGGATATGGCGAAGACAGCAGGAATTGAGAACGCCTTCCGGCGATGGGCGGACTATGTACTCGGGTTTGCCCATCTCTCGAATTTCGGCCTGATCGGGGGTGAGTCGGAGGACGGAACTGCCTGGAACCTGAGATACGAGCACGGTAACAGGCGGATCGGTACATTCGCCTGGGGGCTGGCCACGGCCTCGATCCTGCTCGGAGAGCCGAAGTACCTGGAGGCGGCGGAGCGCCAGATGCAGTGGATCGTCGGGTTCAACCCCGCCAATGTTTCAATGATGGCAGGAGTCGGACGCGACCCCGGATGTTTCCATCACCGCTATTGCTTTATTGAAGGGCATCAGGACGGTGTCGTCCCCGGGGGCGTTCTCAACGGCATTGTCAGCGGACGGGGGGGAACGGTGTACCTCGGGGATACGGACACGAAGAACTTCGTAATGGCCGACGTCCCCTTCGATTACCCGTTGATAGACACCGACGTCTGGGGCTGGACTTACGTCTATGCTACAAATGAGTATTGGGCACGGAACAACGCCGGGTTCATCATGGGCGCGGTTCAGGTGGAAAAAGCCATCCGGTTGGCAGGTTACAAGTGAATCAACCCGTCAGGTCGAGCCAGTCTATCCCGACCTTGCCGAGGGCGTAGCCGATCTCTTTCAGATAGTTGCCGTATGAGACCATCCAGTGGAAGCCCCTGGTCTCGGCGATCAGCCTGTCGCAGTCGCCGTTGATGCGCACGTCGATCTGTGAGCGGCAGATATCCAGGAACGGGTTGTCGATTATCTCTGCCTCGAACCCGAGCCAGCGCCTGTTGTCGAAGTCGGGGTCGATGACGGTGATTCTCTCCCCCACCTTCATCTCCACCTTCGGGGCCGCGCCGTAATCGGATTCGAAGTGCGTCATTATCCGCGCCGGTTCGTGATCGGTGCCATTCATTTTCCTGGGCGCGGTGCAGTGCGCCAGAGTGACCACTCCATCGTGTGGATATGTGGGATCGTTCAGGAACACAGGTAAACCGGAGATGTGGTGCAGCAGGATTCCCGAAGGGATGACCACGAAATCCGACTCGCAGTACGCTGTATAGCCCGAGTCGTTCAACAGGCTCAGCGGAAGGCATGCGGTGGTTTCCGAGATAGGTATGATCGTGCCCATACAATGGTTCACGGTGATGGCGTCGGTCTGAGCCCGGTCCATCAGCTCCCTGAAGACCTCTGTCAGTACGAAGGCGTTATCAACGTACTCCCTGTCCGTCTCCAGGGAGATGCCGGTCTGCGAGAGGTACTCACCGGCCTCCCGCCTGCAACGCTCCACCAGCCGGTTGTCCTGCCGGGCCGCTTTTATCATCTCCCCCAGTTCGGGATATTCCACCGTGTGGAGGTCCATCTTCCAGAAATCGCGGGTTATCTCCGGCGCCTTCTGCCCGCCTGCACCCCACCCTGACGGCCCGCCGATCGTGACAACCCTCTTGCCCAGCGTGTTCTTCAATCCGGAGAGCGCGCGAAGCCTCCACCTGATCTCGTCCGGTTCATCCACCACCACATCCCGGTGGTCCACCCCGGGCTGTCCATACTCATCCACTGTCTTGCGCAGGTAGCGGTTGTGGGCGATCTCGTACCACAGATAGACAGGACCCGACTTGTGCCGAACGAACATGATGGTCCACTTCTGTGGATCCGTGAGAGCCTCCAGGACATCCAGCCATGTGTTGGCCGCGTACATCAGCAGGACGTCATGATCGCCGGCAGCCACCCTCGCTGCCTCTTCAGCGCTGCTCAGGGTGACGAGCGGCAGGATCTTGAGCGGAAACTCCGACCCCGACGCGATCTCCTCCAGTTCCCGGCCGATGCGCCGCTGTTCGTCTGAGATATCCTGCTGCGTATGGAACCCTCCCCAGGGTCGCCAGCTGGTCTGCTCCCTGCGTCTGTAAAGGGTGGAAGCCAGCACCGGCCGGACCTTCAGGGGCCGCGGTGGGACGGGTGCGTGCTCCGCTCCCGCGTCGAATACCGTCGCAGTCGATCCCATGGGACCCAGCGCCAGTCCGCCGGCGGCCACGCCCATCCCTGCCATGAAATCCCGGCGGTTCATCGTGTTGCATATCTTCGACATGCAGCAGCCGTACCTGATCGGAGCAGTGGAATCGTCCTGATGGTTCTCAGACATCCGTTTTCTCTCCCCCCGTTGATTCGGCTCTATACGTGATCGGGACAGACGCACCTACACCCGGACAGTGCGACATGTACCGCCTGCCCTTTACATACCGAACTTCTCGATGAGCTCTTTCTTGCCAAGGCCGAGGATACCGTACTTCTCCCCTATCTTCCTGAACGCATCGATAGCCTTGTCGAGATGATGTTTCTCGTGTGCGGCTGAGAGCTGCGTCCGGATGCGGGCCTGCCCCTTCGGCACCACCGGGAAGAAGAACCCGACGGCGTAGATACCCTCGTCGTAGAGGTCGGTCGCCACATCCTGAGCCAGCTTCGCGTTGTAGAGCATCACGGGAACGATCGGGCTCTCCCCCGCTTTGATGTCGAAGCCTGCCTCGGTAAGGAGCTTCCTCCAGTAGAGCGTGTTCTCCTCGAGCTTGTCCCGCCGCTCGGTCGATCCAGAGATGATCTCCATGACGCGCAGGGCTCCTGAGACGATGACCGGGGCCACGGTGTTTGAGAACAGGTACGGGCGAGCCCGCTGACGGCACATCTCGACCAGTTCCCTGCGGCCGCTCACACACCCGCCTGACGCTCCTCCCAGGGCCTTGCCCAGCGTCGTGGTGATGATATCGATCCTGCCCATTACATCGAAATGTTCGTGCGTGCCGCGCCCTGTTCTGCCGATGAACCCCGTGGAATGCGAATCATCGACGAAGACCATGGCATCGTATTTCTCGGCCAAGGCCACGATCTCGTCCAGTCTGGCCAGGTCGCCGTCCATCGAGAAGACACCGTCGGTGATGACCATCCGGTAGCGCCTGTCCTGGTGTTCCTCGAGTTTCATTTCGAGGTGCCCCATGTCAGAGTGCTTGTAGGAGTCGTTCATCGCCTTGCACAGTCGCATCCCGTCGATGATCGAGGCGTGCACGAGACGGTCGGCGATCATCACATCCTGGTCGTTCAGGACTGCCTCGAAGACCCCGGCGTTCGCGTCCATGCACGACGGGAACAGGAGTGTGTCCTCGGTCCCCAGGAAATCTGTCAGCGTATCCTCCAGCTCGCGGTGGATGTCCTGGGTGCCGCAGATGAAACGGACGGACGACATGCCGTAGCCGCGGTGGTCCAGCCCTTCGTGCGCCGCGCTGATCACCTCCGGGTGGCCCGAGAGCCCCAGATAGTTGTTGGCGCACATGTTGATGACGGTCTTCAGGGAGGAGCCGATGGGGAACTCCACCACGATCTCAGCATCCTGGACCGCATGGATATAGCGCTCGTCCTTGAAGAGCCCCTCCTCCCTGATGCCCTCGAGTTCCTTCTGATACGACACCCTGGCCTGGTCGCTGTAAGCCACTGTTTCCTCCTTCGCTTGGGTTACCTGGTACCGGGGCGCGGCCAAGTGCGCCTATGGCCCACGAAAACGCTCGACCAGGGCCACGATACTGTCGACGGTGTCGAACGCCTCGGGGGAAGCATCGGCATCCGGAATCTGGATGTCGTATTTCTTCTCCACGAACCGCTTGAGAGAGACCATCGAGAAGGAATCGACGATGCCGCCGGAGATAAGAGGCGTGCTCTCGTCGACCTCACGATCGTCTTCTTCTTCCAGGTATTCCATCCGAACGTAGTCCAGTATTGCCTGCTTGAGGTCCTCCATGGGAATCCCGTTTTCCTTTCTGTTCTGTGATCGATTCCGGTGATCTCAGCCCCCGGCCTCCGTACCAGCGTTCGGTGTTGAACCCGGAATCCAGCACGACTCCAGTATGACAAGAGCCGTCGCCAGCTCCGCCGTGTGCGAGAGTGAGACCAGGACCTTCTTCACCTTCAGACTCGTAGCGAGGTCCCTGACACTCCCGTGCAGGACCACAGCCGGTTCCCCATCCGGACCGGTCGTGATCTCCATTTCCCGCCAGGAAAGACCCGTCTCCGGTACCCTGGCCAGGGCTTTGATCAGTGCTTCCTTCGCGGCGAAACGTGCGGCGAAATGGCGTGCGGGGTGACGCATGCCCTCGCAGTATTCGATCTCTGCACGGGTGAAGACATCGTCCCGGAATCCACCCTCTTCTCTCGCGAGTTCCCGCTCCATACGGATCAGATTGAGGATGTCGCAGCCTATACCCAGTATCATCGAATCACTTCGCCCATCCGAAGGATGCATCGCTCTCAAGTAAGGTCCCGGGCGACACAATCTACCTAATAAATGCCCTCATATTTCTGAATCCGAGTCAAATCTGCCCTTGGTCTACCGACTGCAATCAGGTGCCGGTGACCCGGGATCCGGCCACACCTGCAAGGCGTTTGATCGAAGCAATCCCGAAAACAGGTCCGAGCGCCAGGACCTGGAAACTCCACATCCAGCCGACGCTGCTTACCAGCAGTGGGATCAGCTGGATGCTGGCCATCGTCAGCAGGAACCCGAGGGAGGTCTGCAGGGTCAGGGCGGTGCCGACGGCATGGGGCGGAGCAACCTCGGTAACGAGCGAGCTGAACTGTGCGGAATCGGCCACAACGAAGAAGCCCCAGATCCACGCGACCACGGCTAGCAGCCAGATGCTCATCCCGAACAGCAGACCGATCAGGAGAGCACAGATCCCACTCGCTGCCATGCACAGGTTGACGAGCCGTTCCCTTCCAACGCGGTCAGCGATCCAACCACCCCACACACAACCCGCTCCTCCCGCCGCGATCGCACCGAAAGCGATCAGATCTATCGTCCAGCCTGGGGTCGTTCCCGGCCCGGCGACGGCCGCTGCAGCGAGGAAGGCCGGTATCCAGGTCCACATGGCATACAGCTCCCACATGTGCCCCAGATAACCCCCGATGGCCAGCCTCGTGGGGCGGTGGCGGATGACCCGGGCGGCCAGGTTCCACTCGAACGGCCTGCGTTCAAACGGATAGGGGCCGTTTCTGTAACCGATAGTCACCATTATGGCTGCAAGTACCGCACCGCCCGAGGCGGTCAGGACTACCTCAGCGAATCCGGTCCCCTCCAGGGCAGTGACAAGATAGGGGGTCGCCTTCCCGATGGTGAGAGCGCCCACGACCGTGCCGATGGCGAGGCCACGCGCGGACCTGAACCAGGTGGCGGTCATCTTCATCACCGGCGGGTAGACCCCCGCAAGGAAGAACCCCGTCAGGAACCGCCACAGGATCGCCGATTCGTATCCGGGGAACACCACGAGCATTGTATTGGCAGCAGCTCCCAGCAGGGCGGAGCCGGCAAAGTATCTCCGGGAAGACAGGACGTCTGCGAGGTTCAGGACAGCGGCCGTGAGGGTTCCGGCGACGAAGCCGAGCTGGACCGCCGTGGTGAGCCAGCCGGTCTCCGCCGCACTGAGATGCCAGAGTTCCTGGAGGCGGGGGGCGACAGCGCTCGCCGTGAACCAGAGCGACATGCCCAGCAGCTCCGCCGAGGCCAGGAGGACCAGAATACGCCATCGTGCCGGATGCCTGTCGATCATGGACCAGCTGTCAATGAATCACTTCGCCCATCCCTCAGAAATTCTGGTTGTACTGCCGTTCGATCTCCTCCGCCGGGATAGACTGGTTGAGATAATCATCCTTGTCGAACCTCATCCAGCGCGGGTTTGGACGCCTCCGGGTAATCCTGTGGGTGTTCAGCAGGTGCCTGGTGGTGATGTTGTCCATCGTGATATTGCCGCCGTCCGACCCGCAGCTCAGTGTGAACGAGGGGTCCAGAGAGTTGTAGATCCCCCCCAGTGCCCCCTGGGTGGACGGCATGTTCACGAGGATGCGACCGGCGTTGATAACCTGCGAAAAGTACTCGATCCGCTCATCGTTGTTCGAATAGACTACTGCGGTATGGCCCGCACCGCCGAAACCGGTGACCTCGGTGCAGCGCCGGATCGACCCGTCGAAATCCTCCTCGACGTAGAATGCCAGGATCGGCGCAAGGATCTCCGCCGACAGGGGGTAGTCCGGTCCCACCCCCTCCAGACGTGCAAGGAGCAGTACCGTGCCCTCCGGCACCTCGATGCCCGCACTCTCAGCGATACGCTGTGCCGACTGTCCGACGACCGTAGCGCTCATGATACGTCGTTCCCGGTCATACGCGATCCGGCCCACCTTCTCGATCTCGTCGGGTGAAAGGAAGTATCCCCCATGCCGCTCGAACTCTTCGATCACCTGATCGGCCTCTTCGAGCTTGACCACCACCGCCTGTTCGCTGGCGCAGATCGACCCGTTGTCCAGCAGTTTGGACTCGATGATGCTTTCCACTGCGAAGGGGACATCGGCGGTCGCCCCGATGTAGACGGGTACATTCCCCGGCCCCACACCGATGGTCGGTGAGCCTGACCGCTGCGCCTTGTTCACCAGTGAGTTGGTACCGGTCGCCAGGATCAGTGCCAGACGTCGATCGTTCATGATCTCATCCAGTGTCTCCGGGGAGGGTTTGTTGAGCCACTGGATACAGTGCTCGGGCGCCCCGGCATCCAGGGCCGCCTCGTATAAGGTCTCCGCGGCGGCGATGATACACCTGCGGGCTGCCTGGTGGGGACTGATGATGAGCGGATTCCTCGTCTTCATCGAGATGAGGATCTTGAAGATCGTGGTCGATGTAGGGTTGGTCACCGGAATGTATACGAGTATAGGCCCGACGGGCCAGGCCACTTCCACGATTCCGGCGGGATCATCTTCAGCGATCACACCGACCGTGCGCTGATTTTTTATATGCTCGTAGACGAGCTGAGCGGCGATGACGTTCTTGATGACCTTGTGCTGCCAGACACCGATTCCGGTCTCCTCCTGTGCCATCTTCGCGAGTTCCACCCGCCTGTCGAGGGCTCTCAGGTAGACCGCGCGGACGATGTCGTCTGTCTGATCCTGATCGAACGTCCGGAACTGCTGTGCTGTGGTCGCTGCCTGCTCTAATACATCCTGCGCTCGCGACATTACCAATCCTTCCTCTATTTGCCAGCGCCATCCTCTCGAATGATCTCGATGAAATTGACGAGGGGCGCCTTTCTCATATCCGGATCCGGCTTCTCGGGGATGAGCTTAAGGACCAGATGGTCCTCTGCCCGGATTCCGTTGAATTCCTGTACAACAGCTGTATTCGGCGGACCTGCTGCTCTGAGGATATCGAAGTTCTCAAGGACCGTATCCCCCTGAAGCTCGATGTCGAAGACACGATGTCCCCTGCGGTCTCCCGGCTGTGCCATGAAGCCGAGCCGCACGGTGTAGGTGCCGGGTGACGCATCCTCGCCATCTGTCAATGGAATGCTGCATTCCAGCATCCCAAGGCATCCGGAAGTGAAGAGCCACGGCCTCTCCGAGCCGTTGACCGTCCTGCCTTTGAAATCGCGGCAGAAATAGCCCATGCCTTCCGTGATTTCGTCCTGAAGATCGAACTTCACTCCGTAGCCGGGGAAGTGATTGAGGGTCCACGAATACTCCAGATCCGTACGGGTATTCGGATATGCAAACCAAACGGTGCCCTCGTCGTCCTTCATATCCGAGGGGGCGCCGAAGTTGATGGCAAAATGCTCAACGGGTGTCATCTC
>JAGLTZ010000013.1 GCA_023135015.1 Candidatus Latescibacterota bacterium | reverse complement strand
TTTGCTACGTGACATGACACTAGGCCGTCTTTGAAATATCCATCAACCTAATTAGTTTCTGTACGGACTCTTGTGCGGCGTACAGTAAGGAAACCTAACCAGTTTAGAACTAATTATCAGGCGGCATCATCACTTCGGCCGCTTCGCGCTCGGCGGTACGCAGGATCTGCATCGTGAGTCCCGACCGGAAGAAGAGAACACCCCCGACAATTACAGACGGCAGCGCCTGACCTATCCATAGCAGTATGGAGAACCCTGCTGCATTGTGATACGCCGCACTCCCGGCCTCCATCGAGCTGGCCCCGATCAGTGTAAAAGCCAGCATCACCGCCGCCTGATAGGGGCCGGCGCTGCCTGGACCTGCCGGTATCATGGTGCTGGCGTTTACTAATACGACCAACAGGAGGGTGGAAGCTATGGGCCCGGCTCGGCCGAATTCATGCAGCCAGTCAATCAGCCCCTGGCTCGTCAGGAAGATATAGCAGGAGTAGCTGATCAGGCCCCAGGCCACGAAGCTTAGGAGGAGGAAACGTCCCACATGCTCGGGGCGGGAAGCGGGCCGCATTCCCTCTACGAAGAAATGGAGAAACCGGCGGATCCTGTTTCCGGGCCCTGCCACCCCCGGTTCATCCTCGAGCGGGAACAACTTCCGAAGGATGATCGCCCCGACCATAACGGAAATCAATACCACCGCGACAACAGCTCCAATCCCCACGATGAACCTCAGTGTAGGTCCCCCCAATTCGGTGAATCCCAGAAGGCAGAGTACGACGATAACCAGCGTCAACAGATCGGCTATCTTCTCCATCAGTACGCTGGCTGTGGCGGCCGCCTTGCTTACACCAGTGCGTTTCCCCAGAACCACGATCCGTAGCAGTTCCCCTGCACGGGCGGGCATGGCAAAATTGCCGAAGTAGGAGACATAGGTAGAGAAGACTGCATCCCAACGGCGTATCTTCCCTTTCCCTTCGAGGAGGAAGTACCACCGGTATCCCCGGAACCAGATACCCATGGTGAAGGCGAACATTCCGGCGAAGATCAGTATGGGGTCAAGGTGGCGCAGAGCATATATAAGCTCGGGCAGTTTCACATGCCGAAGCGCCAGGTCGAGGAAAGCGAACGTTATGGCGGCCTGCGTGAACTCGGCAAGAAGCTTCACGGCATTCCCCTTGGCCAGCACGACCGCCACGGTGAATATCACCCCCCCTGCGATGAGAAAAGTATGGATCGACAGCGGGGTGCTCCACCGCCATACACCATAGGCCAGAGGCGCCATCCCTCCCATCAAATGGAGCAGCCGTCTCCACAGTACAGGAGTCTTCTTCACGATTTACTCACACCGCTATCCATTCATGTAACAAGCACGAAACTTCCAGCTGGGGCCTGCCTGCCGTCTCCGGCGATTTTCCCGCTCAAAACTACACTGCCACCGCCACAGAGTACACCAATTAGCCGAAATACGTGAGTTTGGCTAATTACCTGACAGGGAGCACCCGGACAAACTAGCCATTACGAATGACCAAACCATTAAGCCTGAAGCATAATACCTGGTTGTATGTACATGAGAAGGGCCCGGAATCCGTACGGGCGTGTGGTATATTCCTATTTAGGATAAGCAGACCTGAAATACTTGACATTCAGTTGAAAAGTCGCGTTCGTTTGGACCAATTACAGCGGGATGGCTTCGATATGGAGCAGCCCGTCTGCGGAGAATTCACCTTTCTGACGGGAAAAGGGATGTCAGCGATGGTTTCATCCAATGCCTCGTCTGCTTCCGTTGTCGAAGAATCGACCGTTCCGGGAACCGACCTGGGTGCGGTCGATAACATTCTGGAACAGCATCAACACGACTCCACCGAGCTCATCGCAATCCTGCTCGATGTTCAGGACGTTCTCGGCTACCTGTCTCCCCTTGCACTCACACATATCTCAGAGCATCTGAGCGCTCCCCTCACCGAGATCTACGGCATCGCCACATTTTTCAAGCAGTTCCGGCTCGATCCTCCTGGACGGCATCAATTCACCGTCTGCACCGGGACCGCCTGTCACGTTCGCGGTGCCGTTCACGTCGTCGATGAGTTCGAGCGGCGTCTGGGTATCTGTGCCGGCGAGACCACACCAGACCTCGAGTATGGCCTGGAGACAGTAAACTGCATCGGAGCATGTGCTCTCGGACCGGTCGTGATCATAGACGGTGATTATGTCGGACAGATGTCTGCCATGAAGGTCCCCCGCCTGCTGCGCAGGCTGGAACGCGATCGGGAGGAAGCAGCGGAATGAGTAAGGTAGAAGCTATACGTTCATTCGCAGAGCTGGAAGACCTTCACGGCGTTCTGGTCGAACGGCGGCAGGGAGAACGGCCGCGGATCAGTGTATGCACCGGAACCGGGTGCGTCGCTTGTGGTGCGACAAAAGTCGTGGAAACATTCAAAAAGATCCTTGATGAGAAGGGGTTGAGCGATTCTGTCGAGCTGAAAAGCACCGGCTGCCACGGTTTCTGCGAGATGGGACCGCTGGTGACGCTTGGGCCGTCCGGCTACTTCTATCCAAGCGTCCGACCCGGCGATGTGCAGAAGATAATCGAGCGGACCGTGCTGGAAGGAGAGATCGTCGAAGAACTCCTCTACAAGGACCCGCAGACAGGGGAAAAGGTCGAGCACGAAGCAGAGGTTCCCTTTTACAAGCATCAGCAGCGCATCATCCTGGCCGAAAATGGACACCTGGATCCAAACGACCTGGAGGACTTTATCGCCATCGGTGGCTACAAGGCTCTTGCACACACCCTGGGGTCTATGAGCCCCGATGAGGTCGTGGACTCGGTTACCCGTTCAGGGCTGGCGGGTCGCGGAGGAGCAGGATTCCTGACAGGCAGGAAATGGGACATCGCCCGCAGACAACCGGGTGAACCGAAGTACATCGTCTGCAACGCCGACGAAGGAGACCCCGGAGCCTACATGGACCGCAGTATTCTGGAAGGCAATCCCCATCGCGTTATCGAGGGCATGGGCATAGGTGCATACGCGATAGGCGCCCGCCAGGGGTTTATATACGTACGGCATGAATACCCCCTGGCGGTCGAGCGCATCACAAAAGCAATCGATGACGCCCGCAGCGCTTGCCTGCTCGGCGAAGAAATCCTGGGCACAGGATTCTCTTTTGATCTGAAGGTAGTCAGGGGCGCCGGCGCTTTCGTATGTGGAGAAGAGACCGCCCTGATCGCCTCGCTGGAGGGTCACAAAGGAGAGCCCCGGCAGCGGCCTCCATTCCCGGCCGAGTCGGGATTTCAGGGGAAACCGACCATCATCAACAATGTGGAGACCTGGGCGAACGTCCCGCACATCATCAACAACGGCCCCGATTGGTATGCAGCTTACGGATCCAAGGACAGTAAAGGTACAAAGATATTCTCGCTGGTCGGGAAGGTGAACAATACGGGTCTGGTCGAGGTTCCAATGGGGACGTCAATCCGTTCGATCGTCTTCGATATCGGCGGGGGTATCCCGAAGGGGAAGGCATTCAAGGCCGTCCAGACCGGCGGACCGGCGGGCGGTTGCCTCCCCGCTGAGCTTCTCGATCTCCCCATAGATTTCGAAGCCCTGCAGGAGGCGGGGACCATTATGGGTTCGGGCGGCTTGATCGTGATGGACGAGGACACCTGCATGGTGGATGTCGCCCGTTACTTCACGAAGTTCCTGGAAGAGGAATCGTGCGGCAAGTGCTACTCGTGCCGCAAGGGAACGCAGAGGATGAGGGAGCTGCTGGACGACATATGCGAGGGACGCGGCACAATGGCACACCTCGACCTGCTGGAGGAGCTGGGCCAAGCTGTGAACACCGCCAGCATGTGCGGCCTGGGCCAGAATGCCGCCACCCCCATGCTCTCCACACTGCGTTACTTCCGCAATGAATACATAGAGCACATCAAAGATCACAACTGTTCTGCCGGTGTGTGCACAGCACTGATCCGCTACAAGATCCTGGAGGATCTGTGTGACGGTTGTGCCGCCTGTGCCAAGGTCTGTCCGGTCGAAGCAATTACCGGTGAGAAAGACCAGCTGCACGTCATCGATATCGAAGCATGCGTCAAGTGCGGCACCTGTCTTGAAGTGTGCGCCAAGGATGCCGTGGTTGTCATCTCTGGAGGTGGGGAATGAGCTACATGAACATATCCCTGACCATCAACGGGTTGCATGTTGATGTGCCTGAAGGAACCTCCATCCTCGAAGCCGCGCAGACATACGGCATCAACATACCGACCCTATGCCACCTGGACGGCCTGAGCAGCTATGGTGCATGCCGGCTGTGCATCGTCGAGATCGGTCCGGCAGAGAATCCAAAAGTGGTCTCCTCCTGCACCTACCGGTGCGAGGAGGGGATGGAGGTCCGCACCCATACGAAGCGGATACTGGACACCCGCAAGATAATTCTTGAGCTGATGGTCTGCTCCACTCCCGGATCGAAGACAATCCAGGATCTGGCATCCGCACACGGAGTCATCCAGACACGTTTCCGGCCCGAGAATGAAGACTGCATCCTCTGCGGTCTCTGTGTCCGGATGTGTGCGGAACAGATGATGGCTGGCGCCATCGCATTCGCGGGCCGCGGACCAGACCGGCATATAACGACGCCGTTCGATGAACTCTCGGAGCTTTGCCGTCATTGCGGGGGCTGCATGCACGTCTGCCCGGCCTGCATGTACCGGTGCATGGGACCGAAGGCGGATACAACGCTCTGCAGTGCTTGCCTGAACCTGAGTCCGTCATGCGTTGAAGTCTACGACCAGCAACAATGCTGGATGCCGCCTTCCTGCGGCACCTGCGTCCGTCCCGAAGGGAATTACCTGCCCGCCACCGGGCTGATCATCGAAGAAGAGAAGGCAACTGAATAGAAGCCCGGTAAACGTGGGCATTTGAGGAGGATTCACAATGTCGTACACCAAGGTTAACGCGAGCGCCGCCACGCTCTCGAAGAACCGCACAGAAGACTCCATCACCACTATCTCTGGCATGTGTGCCACTTGTGTGGATGGCTGCATTGGTATGTGCGAGATCGGAAAATCCGCATACCGCGGCGTCGAGATGATCTACCCGCAGCCCTTCGGGATTATCACCGCCGCTTCCGAAAAAGACTACCCGATCGATTACGGCCACCTCACGATCCTGGGAACCGCCGCCGGCGCACACGGTATCGAGGAAGACAGCGATAAGGCAATCTTCCCAAACGTCAAAATCGAGCGTGATATCGGAGCCGACAACAAGATCACGTGCGGTCTGCCTTTTATCATCGCCGGTATGGGTTCCACCAACGTGGCCGCGCAGAACTGGGACGGGCTTGCGATAGGCGCCGCCATATCTGGTGTGCCACTGACGATAGGTGAAAACGTGGTCGGCATGGATATGAAATCCGAGATCAAGAACGGCCGCGTTGTGCGCTCACCCGGGCTGGAGAGCCGGGTCAAGCCTTACCACGACTGGCAGATCGACGGCAAGGGGAAGGTCATCCTGCAGGGCAATATTGAGGATACCAGGCTGGGCGTGCAGGAGTACGCCATCGAGAAGCTGGGTGTGGAGGCCGTTGAGCTCAAATGGGGTCAGGGTGCCAAGGATATCGGCGGTGAGGTCAAAATCAGCAACCTGGAGAAGGCTCAGGAACTGTACAAACGCGGATACGTCGTATTGCCGAATCCCACTGACGAGAAGGTCATCGAGGCATTCAACAAGGGTATATTCCACGAGTTCGAGCGCCACAGCCGCGTCGGCATGATCTCCGAAGAGTCGTTCATGCAGCGGGTTGAAGAGCTTCGCGCCGCCGGAGCCAAGCACATCACGCTGAAAACCGGAGCTTACCGCCCGATTGATCTGGCACGTGCTATAAAGTGGAGTTCGATGGCAAAGCTGGACCTCCTGACGGTCGATGGTGCGGGAGGCGGCACAGGGATGAGCCCGTGGAGGATGATGAACGAGTGGGGCGTCCCTGTTGTTGAACTGCACAGCCTGCTCTGGCAGATGGCAGACAAGTTGGCCAAGCGGGGCGAGTTCATACCCGACCTCGCACTGGCCGGCGGGTTCACATTCGAAGACGCGATCTTCAAGGGTCTGGCCCTCGGCGCCCCCTACGTGAAGCTTATCGCGATGGCCCGCTCGCCGCTGGCGGCCGCCATGGTCGGAAAGACACTGGGGATGCACATGAAGGAAGGTATGCTCCCTGTTTTCGTGGGCCGCTTCGGCAGCACGCCGGAAGAGATCTTCGTAACCGCCCCGGAGATCAAGGATCTGGTCGGCGCCGACCGGTTCGACGAAATCCCTACCGGCGCGCTAGGCGTCTACACCTACTTCAGCCGGCTCGACCAGGGTCTGCGCCAGATCATGGCCGGAGCCCGCAAGTTCAACCTAGATGTCATTGAGCGGGATGATGTCTCCTGCCTGACCCGCGAATCCGCAGAGGTGACCGGCCTGAAGTACATCACCGAAGTGGACGCCGAAGAAGTTGAGGAGATTTTAAAGAGTCAATAAGGGAGCAGGCTGGTCACCAGAGCGGGATGATCGGTAACAAACCCGTCTATGCCCATCGATATCAACCGACGGTACTCGGCCTCGGGATCGTCGAAATCGTCATCCTCGAACCATGCAACTATCCTATGGTCAGGCCTGTCGTCCAGGTAGTTGCGATCGGTCCATCCGCTGAAAGGAACCACCGCATCCGCCCTGCACCAGTCGATAAATCGAGGGGAGCGCGCGTACCAGTATACCTCAGGACCGGTGATTAGACCTGTCAGCAGGCCCGGATGGTCGTTCTCGATCCTCTTTATCCGGAAGGCATTGAAAGAGGTGAGAATGGTCCTCTCTTCAAGCCCGCGCTCCCGCACAACACGTATGACCGCCTCTTCGAGTCCGTCTGAACCTACCGATTCACCTTTGAGTTCAATATTGAGCAGGGCGGTTGAGGGCAGGCTGTCGAGAACTGTTTCGAGCGTGGGAACGACCGCCATCTCCAGGAAATCGGATCGGTAATCGAAGTTGAGCGACTGTAGCTGCGCAAGGGTAAGTCTGGCCACCTTGCCGGTACCGTCGGTCAGATCATCAACTTCATAGTCGTGAAAAACCACTATCTCGCCCGACCCGCATAACTGCACGTCCATCTCGATACCGACCGCCCCCTGCCCCAACCCGTGGAGGAAGGCCGGGATCGTGTTTTCAGGGTACGGTCCCAGTCCTCCCTTGTGAGCAATGACCAGAGGCACCCCATCCCAGAAGGGATGGCCCTGCTGAGGCTTAAAGGGGTGACCGCACGAGACCGGGAGGGCGAGCAGGGCGATCGGAAGGTGAATGATCGGTATGCGCCACCTACGGAGCATCATCTGCGCCCCCCCAGGTGTAACCCACCACCGAACACAACCACCCACTGGTCCCGGTTCCACAGATCGCGACTTCCGCCGGCCAGGTAGAACCGCAGTCGTTTCCCGGAGAACAGTTCCGCACCCATGTAGAGCTCCTGACGCGTCCGCGCGTCCAGATCGAGGGTGAGGCGATGGAGAAGAAGCGGGCTCCAGCCGCCCCGGTTAAGACTGAAGGCCTGGGTTGTGTGGAGGAAAAGCCCGGGATCGATCACATACCCCCCCACTCCCATGCCGAGGCCGGCCTCAAGCCCGGGCAATAAAGCCGGCGACCAGGGCAAAAGAGGGCTGCCCAGCTGCTGAAACCATTCAAGATCCACTCCCGGTTCGTCTCTTGCCCCGGCCAGAAAGGCGAACCCCCCACCCAACTCGCCACCCTCAATCATCCCCCTGCTCACCGAGAGGGCACCCAGGAAAGGCGGAGGCGCCAGAGGCGATGTCTGGGCCCGCACGGCCCACTGCCCCTGGGAAAGGGAACGGGCTGTACGTAAGGTAAGGCAGCCTCCGCCGCCCACAGCTGATGCTAAAAGCAGCACAAAGAGAATAACAACCCTGACTCTGATTCGTGCTTTCATGGAGTGCATGTCATAACCGAAGTCTAGTTTCTCCGACAGGCTCCTAGTGCACTATTAATGATCCTCCTGATCGTCAAGCAGACGCTCTACCTCCATACGCCAGTCGGGTTTGCGTTTCTCCAGAAATGCCGCAATCCCCTCCAGGCACTCCGGATTCAGGCGCCCCCTGGCGTTTATCTCGGCCGTGAATTCGAAAGCAGTCTCCAGCTCCAGTTCCGGAATAGCCGTCAGGACCTCTTTTGAGAGCTTCACACTGACTCCGCTGTTCAAAGCGATCTCCTCCGCCACCTCCCTTGCACGCTCTACATGTTTTCCCTCTCCGACGACTTCGTTGATAAGACCGATCCTGCAGGCCTCGGCCGCTGGCACGGGGCGCGCCGTCAGCAGCAGTTCCCGGGCATGCTTTTCACCCACGCTGCGAAGCAGAAAGATCGTAACGATTGCAGCCACGAAGCCGATCGAGGCTTCGCTGTAGCGGAACTTCGCCGTTTCATCGGCTATCACCAGATCGCAGCCTGTTGCGATGCCGCACCCCCCTGCAACACAGTAACCGTGGACTGCCGCAATCGTGGCTTTGGGGAAGGTATAAATACGCCGGAACAGACTCACAAGCTCACGGCTGGAGGCCATGTTCTCTTCGGGAGTAGCGTGCTGGATGCGGCCGAGTTCGCCCAGATCGGCACCAGCGCAGAAGGAGTTCCCCTCTCCGGCGATTATTACGACCTTGAGCTCGTCGTCGGATTCAACCTCATCGAGCGCCTCGAGTATCTCTGCGATCATCCGTGAGGAGATGGCGTTGCGCACATCCGGACGGTCGAGAACCAGTTCCGCCCATGGCGGGCGGCGATCCAATCGAACAGTCTCCCATGAGTTTGACATGGAGCGGAGTATAGCCCCCCCGTGCTCCCTCAGGAAACATCAACCGGCCCCAAGAGGACTGGTCAGGGCCACCTGACTGATAACCGGATAGGTTGTGCCCGGCGGGCCACATTTCCTCTCAGTGTAAGTGTCGCTATCGATCCCAGGACGAGTATTACCCCAAGCCACTGTAGTGGCGAGAGCAGCTCGACAAAGAGGAGCAGGCCCCATATCACCGTCAGCACAGGCTGCAGCAGAAGCAGGATCGAGGTCTCCAGTACCGGGATCCGCGGCAGAACAGTGGTTATCAACAGCCACCCGACAACCTGGGAGCCGAGGGCAAGTGCAAGGAGCCAACCATGGGCCGGCCATGTTATGAGGAGGCCGAAGCCGGGATCGAACGACCCTATTAAAAAACATCCGATCGCGGCTCCAAGTGTGGCATCCAGGAGGGGGCCTGCCGGCGGCACACCATCCCTGGTTGATGCTCGGAAAACGACGATGAAGATGGCGTAGATAAAGCCCGCGACAGCTCCTGCCGCCGCCCCCAGGACCGGGTTGAGACCATAGGCATCAGGCCGGCCAAGGCCTGAAGTGAAAAACACTCCCAGGAGAGAGAGGGGGACTATCGCGAATGCCAGGCAGGTGGGCTTTTCCCTCAGGAACAAC
>JAGLTZ010000129.1 GCA_023135015.1 Candidatus Latescibacterota bacterium | reverse complement strand
CGGTGCGCCAGTCCTTGGCGAGCTCCACGACTGCCCGCCTCAGGTTGCCCTTGTGGCTTTCGAGCTTCTCCTCGAACCTCTCGAAGAGGGTGAGGGCGTCGGCAGCGGTCCCGGCAAACCCGGCCAGCACGGTGTCCTCGTGCAGCCGTCTTATCTTCGTGCTGCCATGTTTCATGATGGTATCCTCGAACGTCACCTGGCCGTCGCCACCCATGGCAGCACGACCGTCGCTGACAATTCCAAGGATTGTAGTGGCACGGATTCCCTTCGGATCTCTCTTCATGACCTTTTTCCCTCCGGCCGGTACTCAACATCGGCCCGTGGATGGGCCTGCCTGTATACCTGTTTCAGCCTATCGGTTGTCAGGTGCGTGTACAGCTGCGTCGTAGAAAGGCTTTCGTGACCGAGCAGCTCCTTAACGGCGCGAATGTCCGCACCCGCCTCGAGCAGGTGTGTTGCGAAGGTATGTCGGATCACGTGCGGGCTGACCTTCTTGCGGTCGGTTACATTCCGCAGATAGCGGCGGACCATCCTCTGCACGCTGCGCCCGCTCAGCCTGTTACCCGAGCGGTTGATCCACAGTGCCCGCACACCGGTTCTCCCTTTTTTGCGAATCACCTCCGAACGGGCGGGCAGGTAGTCGGCAAGGGCCTCAAGCGCCGGCCCCCCGATCGGAGTAATCCGTTCTTTGCTGCCTTTGCCCATGACCCGGACAGTACGGTCGCGCCGGTCCACGTTTTCGATGTCGAGTCCCATAAGTTCTGCGAGCCTCACACCCGTACTGTAGAGAAATTCGAGGATCGCGCGGTCGCGCACCACCTGGAAATGGTCTCCGTCCGGGCTCCGGAGAGCCTCCTCCATCTCATCCCGGCTGAAAAAGGTGGGCAGCCTCTGCCCAATCTTGGGTGAATGGAGCAGCGAGGCCGGGTTTTCTTCGACGACCCCTGCATGCTGAAGGTAGCGGAAAAAGGAGCGGAGACTCGCAAGTTTCCTTGCGACCGTGCCGGGCGCATAGCCGCGGCGGCGCAGTGTTCCAAGGAAAGACCTGAGCAGTTTGTGATCCACTTCGGATGGCCGCAGATCTCCGCCTGTCTCCGACTTCACCCACGAGGCGAACTGCCTGACATCCTTCGTATAGGCGGTAACTGTATGGGGAGAGAGAGCACGCACCGATGATAGATATTCGGCAAAGGGGCTCACATGGTCTCGTATCGAGTGGCTCATTTCCTCACCCCGACGGGCGGATCAGAGGGATTCTGGATCGATAATACTCTTGCATTTCGGACAGCTGAAATGGCGGCCCTCCGACCGGGTCTCCTTCTCAACCAGTATTGAATAGCTGCAAACCGGGCAGGCCTTGTTTACCGGGACACCCCAGCTGGCGAACTTGCATGTCGGGTAGTTGGTGCACCCGTAGAATATCCGGCCTTTGCGGGAACGTTTTTCAGCCAGCGGTTCACCGCACTCGGGGCAGTCTGTCCCGATAAGCATTGGCCGGGTCCCCTTGCACTCCGGATAACGCCGGCACGCCAGGAACCGGCCGTAGCGGCCGTTGCGGACTACCATTTCCGAACCGCATTCGGGGCAATTCACATCCACCGGGGCCGGGGCGGGCTCCTCCTCTTCCAGCGATCTGGTATTCTTGCATTCAGGGAACCCGCTACATGCCAGGAAGCGGCCGCGCCTGCCCCACTTTATCACCA
>JAGLTZ010000128.1 GCA_023135015.1 Candidatus Latescibacterota bacterium | reverse complement strand
GAGGGTTATCCGGCTGCCGAGATGAAACACGGCCCGATAGCTCTGGTCGACGACGATATGCCGGCAGTAATACTTGCTCCCGGCGATAACGTATACGACAAGGTTGTCAGCAATATAGAGGAGATCCGCGCACGCAGGGGGCGGATCCTGGCGGTGGCTACCGAGGGTAATGAGAGTATCGCAGACCTGGCCGACTGGGTGATATACGTGCCGAAGACGCTCGACTGCTTCTACCCCCTGCTGACGGTTATCCCACTGCAGCTGCTAGCCTACTACGTTGCTGTTCGGCGCGGTTGTGACATAGACCAGCCGCGCAACCTGGCCAAGAGTGTTACCGTGGAATGAAGCAACGCACCCTCTTCACTATAGGCTCTACCCTAGTGCTGATAACCGCAGCGTGGACTGCCGTTGGCGCCGTAGCTGGGGCCGCATCCGATCATGTTAAATATACACAGCTCCGATCGCCCGATCAGACGGGTGTGCAGCGGCAGCAGCAGTATCAATTGCAGCAGCAACAGCAGCAGGAATCCCGGGACCCCTACCAGCAGGCCCAGCAATTCTTCATGGAAGGCCGCTACAGCCGCGCTGCCGAGATACTTGAGGCCGCCCTCGGCATGGGTGGCCTGGGGGCGCACAGGGCATCGGCCTGGATTCTCCTATGCGCCTGCCGCTTGGGCTCAGACGCACCCGAGCCCGCCCTGCAGGCTCTCGACGGGCTGGATCGTGAATATCCCGATGGGCCGTATCTCCTGGAAAGAGAGTGGCTGAGAGGACGTGCCCACGCCAGGGCCGGTCGCTACTACGAGGCCGCCCTGGTATACGCCGGTGTCTTTGAAAGAGAACCGCAGAGCCGGCTGGCCGAAGCGGCCAGAGATGAACTGGCCATGCTTGTTGCCGAGCGACTCGACGCCGGTGAGTTACGGCGATTGGGTTATGAGTGGGCAGGGACCGATCTAAAGGGCTGGCTCGCTGTGGTTGCGATCCGGGAGCTTGCAGACCGGGGCGATCTGGCGAGAGCACGGCGGCTGCTGGAGAGGATCGAGGCGGAAGCACCGGAGGAGGGTTACGGCCGCGACACGGAGGGACCACTTGCCGAGCTCTCCGAGCGGTTGAAATCCGCCGGGCCAGCAGGATTCGTACTTGGAGTGCTGGCACCGCTCACCGGACCCGACGCCGAAATAGGCCGCGAGATCGTCGATGCCGTTCGTCTGGCGCTGGCGACCGCCCATGTGGATGCCCAGCTGGCGGTCCGGAATACGCGCGGCACGTATGAAGGTACACTGAAAGGCACCCTCTCACTGATCAGGGACGAGGGAGCGCAGCTACTGCTCGGCCCGGTTGTGGAGGAGCTGGCTCTTATCGCGGCTGGTCTTGCCGAGGGAATGGGAATCCCGATAATACTTCCCTATACGCACAGCGCGGTTGCGCCGACAGTGGGTGACAATGTCTACCAGCTCCAGGCCACCCCGAGGATACAGGCACAGGCCCTGGCGGATGCCGCCATCGATAGTCTCGGCATGCTGACCTTCGCCGTGCTGAACCCTCTGACCGGGAGCGGGCCCGATTTCGCCGAGGCGTTCATAGCCAGGGTGGAGGAGAAGGGGGGCAACGTCATCGCCCACCAGGAATACTTCCCGGAGACCTCCGACTACCAGACGCAGCTTGAAGCGATCCGCAGGGCCGCCCTCATTTTAAGCCTAGCCGACACCTCCGAGATCCTGGTTACCGATAATTTCGCCATCCAGGAGGCGAACCTGGACACTCTTGGCGATCCGGTGCCGGTGGGAAGCCTTGACGCCCTGGTGGTACCCGCCACCGATCCGATGGATGCCGCTCAGATAGCCCTGCAGACCAATTTCGTCTACCTGGTGACCACGATTCTGGGGGGATCGGCGTGGAACTCGTATGAGGTGATCCGGTCGGGAGGCTATTACGTAAACGGGGTGGTCTTCACCGATGCATACTCGATCGGCTGGACCTCGATGCAGCAGATTGATTTCGCCAACCAGTTCCACTCGGCCTACTTGCGCCAACCGAGCCGGACGGCCACCTTCGCCTATGATGCCGCCAAGCTTGCTCTGGCGGCGTGGCAGATGGCGCCACCCGGCACTGCGGGCACAGACAGGAGACAGGCGATGCGCCGTTGGCTATTAGGGGTGAGTTCTTTCGAGGGTGCCTCGGGGCCGATCAACTTCAGCCGCAACGCCGGGATCAACGATAATGTCTTCCTGTTGAGGATCCAGCAGGACACCATAGTTCCGCTGATCGTTACTCCGGCAACAGCCGTTCCGCCCCAGAGGCCCTGATTGCCTATGTCGGTTTCCCGGCGATCTCCTGATAACCCGCTCGTTAAACCCGGCCTTCCGGTGGAACTCGTTTCCAAAGCGAGACTCCTGGCCGATCGGCTCTCGCGACACAAGAGGGTGCTCATCGCCTACTCGGGCGGCGTGGACAGCTCTTTCGTGGCGTATTCCGCCAGAATGGTCCTGGGGCGCGATGGGGTGCTCGCGGTTGTGGCCGATTCGCCCAGCATACCTCGCCGCGAGCTGGTTAAGGCTCTCTCTTTCGCCCGCCGTCACGACATCCCGTGCGAAACCGTCGAGACAAATGAAGATAAAGAGCCCGGGTACATCGCCAACATTGGAGAGCGATGCTACTTCTGCAAGCGCGAGCTATACTCCGTCCTGCGTACCACCTTCGCATCGGGTGGGTTCGACACCGTTATCTGCGGCACGAACGCCGATGACGTATCCGACTACCGCCCGGGACTGAGAGCGGCGGATGAAATGAACGTGGAGAACCCCCTCCTGGAAGTGGGACTGACCAAGGAGGATATTCGTGCCTTGAGCCGGGCCCATAGGCTCGACACCTGGGATAAACCCGCCTTGGCCTGCCTTGCCAGCCGCATTCCGTACGGCGAAGAAGTGAGCCCGGACAAACTGGCCCGGATAGAAGCGGCTGAAGAGGTGCTCTGGAAGAAGGGATTCAAGGTCTTCCGGGTCCGCCACCATGGCGAGCTGGCGCGGCTGGAAATTGGCGAAGATGAGCTTAACAGGTTTCAGGATCTGGAGCTGCGCGAAAGGATCTTCAACGGTGTGAAGGAGGCCGGGTTTGCCACCGTGGTCCTCGACCCCGAACCGTATCGAAGCGGGCGACTGAACGAGGCACTTGAGAAGAAATAAGGGAAGTGAGCCACGCCATGACTGATTCCATGGATCGCCGTACCGAACTGGGGGAACTGTTCGATCGTGAGATAGAGCGACGAACCGTGTTAAAGCAGGAATGGATCGCTTCGGTGCGTGAGCCGTTTGTGGCCCTGTGCGAGAAACTGGAGCAGGTGGTGAGGGAGGGCCATGCGGTGCTTATCTGCGGCAACGGGGGTAGTGCAGCCCAGGCACAGCACTTCGCCGCCGAGGTAGTGGGTCGTTTCAGGCGGGAGCATAAACCGGCCCCTGCTATCGCCTTGACGGTGGATACCTCTGTCCTCACTTCTCTGGGAAACGATTACGGATTCGAAGAGATCTTCAAACGCCAGGCAGAGGCGCTTATGAGGAAGGGCGATCTTCTTCTCGGACTCTCTACCTCGGGGACCTCGCCAAATGTTGTTAAAGCTCTTACCTGGGCGAGGAATAACGGTCATATGACTGCAGCCCTTACCGGTGAAGGTGGCGGTACGATGGCCTCGGTTTCCGATTTCTGCGTGGCGGTTCCCTCCACAGACACCGACCTGATCCAGGAACGGCACCTGGTCCTGCTCCACATCCTTGCAGAGGTGGCCGAGCGGGTGCTGACGGCTTCGCAGTGAATCTGCCGGCCCCGGCCAAGATCAATATCGGGCTCCGCCTGCTTTGCCGCCGGGACGACGGCTACCATGAGATTGAGACATTCCTTCACACCATGGTGTGGGGTGATGATATCCAGATTGAGCCTTCAGATGGGATATCCCTCGAGGTCCGCCCCGCAGCCGATGCACCCCGGCCAGAGTCTTTTGATAAAATTCCTTCAGATTCCTTTAACCTCGCCTGGCAGGCGGCTGAGGCGGTAATTGAGGCGGCCGGGCTGCCCGGTGTTTCCATTTTCATCGAAAAACGTATCCCGGTAGGGAGCGGGCTGGGGGGTGGCTCAAGCGATGCGGCGACGGTGCTGAAGGGGACGCTCCAGCTTTACGGGGCCCGGCTGGAGCCGGAGGAACTTCAACGGGTTGCACTGGAGTTGGGAGCAGACGTGTCCTTCTTCCTGGAAGGAGGTTTCGCACTGGCCG
>JAGLTZ010000127.1 GCA_023135015.1 Candidatus Latescibacterota bacterium | reverse complement strand
CTACCTTGCGACTTATACGGTCGGTGCGGTGATAAAGGCTGAGGAGGAGAGAGCCGCATCGTCTCCGGATTCGATGGGTGATGAGGAGCTCGCCCGGTTCAAACAAGCCAGCGGCAGCGTTCTGGGCAGTCTCGGAGACCAGTTTTTCTGGGCCGGCCTGCGACCGCTTGCCGCGATAGCCGGTATTATCGCCTTTCTGCTTTCGCCGCTTTACGGAGTCCTGACCTTTCTTGTCCTCTATAACGTACCCCACATACTGGCCAGAGCGGAAGGGATGAGGATGGGGTATGAATCGGGACCGGGGATGCTGCCGGCTGTTGGGGGGGAGATGGGCGCCAGGGCAATCCTGTGGGTCAAGAGACTCGGTGCCCTGACGCTCGGGATACTGGTACCATTGACGATTGCGCACCCGAAAACGCCGGATACCGTTGAAGGAACGTTGCTTGTTGCTGCTGCAGCAGCGGCCGGCTGGCTGCTGCTGCGACGGCGCGCCCGACAGCTACCGTCGCTTCTTGGCCTGGTTGTGCTGGTTGCTCTTTACTGCATTTTAACCTGATGAGTTGGTGAGTATGGAGAAGAAGTGATACGGCGGACGGTAACCATAAAGAATACTCTGGGGTTGCACGCCCGTCCGGCTGCTCTATTCGTGCAGACAGCAGCCAGATTCAAATGCGACGTGTTTGTGGAACGGGATGATATTCGGGTTAGCGGCAAGAGTATCATGGGGATTATGATGCTTGCGGCGGAACATGGCTCGCGGATTACAATCGAGACAGAGGGTAGGGATGATCAGGAGTGCATGGATGTCCTCACCGCGCTCGTAACGTCTGATTTCGAAGCCGACTGAGCGGGCTCCAATCCGGAGTTAATCTTTTATGGATCGCATGATTAGCGGCATTGCCGCTTCCCCCGGCTTCGCCGTAGGGGAAGCTCACCTGTTACACAGGGGCGAGATACTCGTCGAAGAGCGCAAGCTCGAGCCGGACGAGGTCGAGGCGGAAGTCCGACGGTTCGAGAGCTCTCTGGAAAAGGCGCGTGAAGAAATCGAGGCCCTGCAGGAGAAGATCACCAACACCATGGGTGAAGAGGGTGCACGCATTTTCGGTGTCCACCAGATGATACTCCACGACCCGATGGTTGTCGAAGCCACCAAAGAAGGGATACGCCAGAGTCTGAGGAACGCAGGAGCCGTTTTTGATGAGATAATGGGAGGGATGAGGGATACCCTCTCGGAGGCCGCAGACGAATACCTGGCACAGAGATCGCTCGACATCGAGGATGTACGGCGCAGGGTCCTGATGCAGCTGGCGCCCGGGGGAAGGTTGCTGCTCCGGGATCTGCGACGTCCGGTCGTGGTCGTGGCTGAGGAGCTCACTCCCTCGGAGACCGCTCATCTCGACCCGGAGAAGGTGCTCGCCTTCGTGACCGAAGCGGGGGGGCGCACCAGCCATGCGGCGATTATGGCCAGAAGCCTGGGGGTCCCGGCGGTCGCCGGTGTCTCCAGGATTACGGAGCGGGTACGAACCGGCTCTTTGATCGCCGTTGATGGCACCTCCGGGCAGGTTGCCGTCAATCCCGACGAGTACATGATCAAGTTCTTTGAATCCCAGAAAGCCATCTTCGCAGAGCTGGAGCGGGAGCTGCTGAAGCTCAAGAACCTTCCCGCTGTCACGCTGGATGGGAGGGAGGTGGAGCTTTCGGCAAATATCGAGTTTCCGGAAGGGGTGGAATCGGCCCTGAACTACGGCGCCCGCGGGATCGGGCTGCTGCGCACCGAGTACCTCTACCTGGGCTGCGAGGAACTTCCGAGCGAGGATAAGCAGTATTCCGACTATCTGAAGATGGTTGAACAGGTAGCACCTGACTCGGTAATAATCCGCACCTTCGATCTGGGTGGCGACAAGGTCGGTGTGGTTCCTGCCACTCCGCTGGAGCGCAATCCCTTCCTTGGTTGGAGAGCCATCCGGGTCAGCCTGGCCCACCCGAAGGTATTCATGAACCAGCTCAGGGCTATCCTGAGGACTTCGGCGCACGGGCCGGTTAAGTTGATCTTTCCCATGATAAGCGGGCTGGAAGAACTGATGCAGGCGAAGGAGATTCTTAACCAGGCCAAGGAGAGCCTGAGCCGGGAAGGTATGCCGTTCGACGAGGACCTGCCGGTTGGAATCATGATGGAGATACCGGCAGCCTGTGCGATGGCCGATATCCTGGCTGCCGAGGCGGACTTCCTCTCGATAGGTACCAATGACCTGATACAGTATTCACTTGCGGTAGACCGCGGTAACGCACAGGTGGCCTACCTGTATCAGGAACTCCACCCCGCAATATTGAGACAGGTGAAGATGGTGATCGATGCCGGTCACAGGCACGGGAAGTGGGTCGGGATGTGTGGCGAGATGTCAGCTAACCCGCTGGCGACGATGATCCTTATCGGCATGGGACTGGATGAACTGAGTATGAGTCCCGAGCTTCTACCCGAGATCAAGAAGGTGATACGTTCCTGCACCCATGCCGAGGCCAAGGCGTGCGCGGACGATGCGTTGAACCAGAATACGGTGGAGGGCGTTACCGGGGTAGCACGCCGCTATACGGAGGGGAAGCTGGGTGAACTGGTCACGGATGTCGGGGAAGGTGCTGCTGTGTATCCGCCCCTTCTTCAGACGACCGAAGAGGAGAAGGAAGATGCGTGAAGATCCCAGGCATCTGCTTGATTCGACTGATGCGCTTGTCGCAAACGATCCCGCTGATATGCTCGGTCTGGTCGAAGGGGCGGCCGGGCAGTGGCGGCAGGCCGTGGAGGAAGTGGATTCGTTCTCAGCGCCCAGGAGCTGGCGCGGAAAGCGCAGGGTCGTACTCTCAGGCATGGGCGGTTCGGCGATAGCCGGTGACCTGGCCGCTACCTACCTGAGCAGGCGATGGCCCGTGTCGCTGAGTGTGATCAGAGACTACACCCTTCCGGCCTGGGTGGATGAGGAAACGCTCTTTCTGGCCTTATCATATTCCGGCAATACCGAGGAGACTCTTAGTGCATGGAAGGAAGCGGGGAAGAGAGACCTGGAACGGGCAGTAATTACAACGGGCGGCACGCTAGGTGTGGAAGCGGAAAAAGCCGGGGTGCCGCACCTTACACTTCCGGCAGGCTACCCTCCCCGGGCCGCCCTTCCATCGTGCCTTGTCACACTGCTCAAGCTCCTGTCCGGAGTCGGTGCCGAAAGTGAGTCGTCGCCCGGAGGGGATAAAACCTCGAGTGAGATGGAAGAGGCAGCGGAAGTGCTGGAGGGTCTCCGTGATGAATACGGGCGTGAGAAAGAGGTAATCGAGAACCCCGCCAAGGAGCTGGCGCTTTGGCTGGGTACGGCGTGGACGGTGATCTACGCACCCGACTACCCGCTGGGACCGGTGGCGCTGCGCTGGCGCGGGCAGATAGGTGAAAACGGGAAGCGTGTGGCCTCCGGACACATGCTCCCCGAGATGAACCACAACGAGATAGTCGGCTGGGAGGTGCAGGGCGAGATTTATCCGGTAACACGCGTTCTGCTGCTGGAGGATTCCGACCAGGGAAGCCGGCTCGATCTCCGGATCGATACCACCGCCGTGCTGCTTGAACGGGCCGGCGCACCCCTGCGACGGCTCTCGACACGCGGTGAGGGGTTGCTTGCCAGGATGATCAGCCTGGTCGCACTCGGGGATTATACAAGCGTCTACCTGGCCGTCGGCTGGAAGGTGGATCCCACGCCGGTGGAAAAAATCGACTACCTGAAGTTAAAACTGGCGGAGGCTGCCACGTGAAGGCGCTCATACCGGTTGCCGGAGTTGGAACGAGGCTCCGACCGCTTACATACACGGTTCCAAAGGCCCTGATCGGCATCGCGGGCAGACCGATCCTCGGCCATATAGTGGACCTGCTCGTAGATGCCGGAGTTGAGGAGTTCTGCTTTATCACAAGTTATATGGGAGAGGAGATAAGAGCCTGGGCTGAGGAGACGTACGACCTGCCAATGGAGTGGGTGGTGCAGAAGGAAACGCTGGGTCTGGGACATGCAGTACTTCAGGCAGAGAGGGAAGTCGCCGGCAATCCGGTCTTCATCGTGCTGGGCGATACCATCTTCGAAGCTGATGTCAGGAGCGTTTTAGAGAAGGGGGGAAACAGCCTGGGCGTGATGGAGGTGGAGGATCCTTCCAGATTCGGAGTGGTCATTGTAGAGGGAGAGAAGGTTGTCAGACTGGTCGAGAAACCGGATCAGCCGCTGAGCTACCTGGCTATAGCAGGCCTCTACCATATCACCCAGACCGATCTGCTCCTCGAATGTCTCAACCGGCTCGTGGAAGAAGATATCCGCACCCGCGGCGAGTACCAGCTGACCGACGCGCTCTCACTGATGCTGAAGAAGGAAGCGGCATTCAGGATCTTTCCGCTCCGGGCGTGGTACGACTGCGGGCTTCCCGAAACCGTTCTGGCCACGAACCGTGCCCTGCTGAAAAAAGTAGATGGCGGGAGAGTACGCACACAGGGGGAGGCGATAATCATTCCACCAGTATACATCGGTGAAGAGGTGGTGCTTCAGGGATCAGTCATCGGGCCTTATGTTTCCCTGGAGGACGGAGCCCGGGTTAGCGGCAGCGTGGTGCGCAACTCTATTCTCGGACGGAATGCGGCTGTGGAGGGGGCGGTACTGGACGGCAGCCTTCTCGGTGACAATACAGTAGTGGTGGGCCGCTCTATGTCGCTGAATGTTGGCGATTCATCCGAAATCAATTTCGAAGGGTGAGGGAAAGATATATGAGCCTTCTTGTCGTGGGCAGTGTTGCGCTCGATACCGTGGAGACGCCCTTCGGAAAGGTCGAAGAGGCCCTGGGAGGGTCGGCCACCTACTTTTCGGCGGCTGCTTCGTTGCTGACAGGGGTCCGGGTAGTGGCAGTGGTGGGTGATGATTTTCCCGCCGAACACGTCGAAATGCTGCAGAGCCGCGGTATAGACCTGGAGGGGCTCGGGCGTGTGCAGGGCCGTACCTTCCGCTGGTCGGGACGTTACGGCTTTGACCTGAACCAGGCCATTACATTGGATACCCAATTGAATGTTTTCGAGAACTTTGACCCGGAATTGCCTGCAGCATATAGAGATACTGAGTATGTTTTTCTTGCAAATATCCACCCGGAGCTGCAGCTAAAGGTGCTGGAGCAGATATCAGGGGAGGCGTTCGTCGGTGCCGATACGATGAACTTCTGGATCGAAGGTGAGAGGGATGCGCTGGAGGAGGTGTTCCGGAGGGTGCAGTGCGTGACGATAAATGAGGCGGAGGCGCGCGAGTTCACCGGCGAGTCTAACCTCTTCAGGGCGGCCCGGAAGATCGCAGGGCTCGGGCCCCGATACCTCGTCATCAAACGGGGTGAATACGGTGCCCTGCTCTGGCACGAGGAAGAGGTATTTTTCACGCCCGCTTATCCCCTCGAGGAGGTTTTCGACCCCACCGGGGCGGGCGACAGCTTCGCGGGAGGTTTCTTCGGCTACCTCGCTTCCTGCGGCGCCCACGATCCCTACACGGTGCGCCGTGGCATCGTGGTGGGAAGTGTGATCGCTTCATACAATGTGGAAGACTTCAGTCTGAGTCGCCTTCTGGAGGTTACCTCTGAACAGATCGCCGAACGGGTGGATCATTTCGGCAGGATGACCCGCCTCGATATTGAAGGAGTAGATAGGAGTGATGAAGGAGTAATAGTGGACAGAAATGAATAGGCTTATTCCTCTGCAGGAACTTCTGGAGAACCATGTGTTGGTGGTGGACGGGGCGATGGGCACCATGTTCTACGAGCGAGGTGTGTTCATCAACACATGCTACGATGCGCTGAATCTCTCTGAGCCCGATCTGGTGCGATCGATCCACCGCGAATATATCGAGGCGGGAGCAGAACTGATCCAGACGAATACCTTCGGGGCGAACCGGTTGAAGCTGAAGCGGTACGGTTTTGAGGACAGGGTGGGCGAGATCAACCGCAGTGCAGCCGAGCTTGCTCGCGAGGAGGCGGGCGACCGTGTCTACGTGGGGGGATCGGTCGGACCGCTCGGAATCCGCATCGAGCCGTTCGGTCCCACGAGTTTCGATGAGGCCCGCGAATTTTTCCGTGAGCAGATCGAGGGGTTGGTGGACGGGGGGGTGGACTGCATTGTCCTGGAGACTTTCAGTGACCTGAACCAGATCCTGCAGGGATTGTATGCATCCCGCGAGGTATGCGATCTGCCCGTGATTGCGCAGATGACCTGCGGCAACGACGGAAACACGCTGCTGGGAACACCGCCCGAGGTCTTCGGTGCCGAGCTTCACAGGGCCGGCGCCGAGATTATAGGTGTCAATCATTCCGACGGGCCCGCAAGCATGCTGGGGACGATAGAACGGCTTGTCAAGGTGACGGATCGTCCCATTGCGGCGCAGCCCAACGCCGGTGTGCCTAAGGATGTGGAGGGGCGGAACATCTACCTGACCACACCTGATTACCTTGCCACTTACGCATGCTGGTACATACAGGCAGGCGCGTCGGTGGTGGGGGGCTGTTGCGGCACGACACCCGCCCATATAAAGGCCATGAAATCGGCCGTCCGCATGTACCAGCCGGCTCACCCGGCGCTGGTCGAGGTGCTGGAGGATGCCGGACTGCCGGAATACGAGCCTGTGCCTGAGCCCCAGCGCTCGGAGCTGGGTGCAAGTCTTGCACGGGGGGAGTGGGTCGTATGTGCTGAACTGGCGCCACCCCTGGGGCCCGACCCGAGCAGGGTTCTGGAGGCTGCACGCGCCCTCAAAGAACAGGGTGTCGTCGCTATAAACGTTCCCGACGGCCCAAGGGCCAGCTCCAGGATGGGCGCACAGGCGACCGCCATACTGATCCAGATGGAGGTCGGAATAGAGGCTGTCCTCCACTACACGTGCCGCGACCGCAACCTGCTTGCGATGCAGTCCGACCTGCTGGGGCTCGACGCGCTGGGGATTCACAACATTCTCATTATTACGGGTGATCCTCCCAGGCTGGGAGACTACCCGGATGCGACTGCGGTCTACGACGTCGACTCTATTGGTCTTACAAATGTGGCGAGGATGCTCAACTCGGGCAGTGATATCGGCAGGAAGGACCTGGGCCGGCCCACCGCCCTGTTCCACGGCGTCGGGTGCAACCCGGTGGCGGTCAATATGGAGGAGGAGCTGAAGCGCTACTGGTACAAGATTGATGCGGGAGCATGCTTTGCCGTTACACAACCTGTGTTTGACCTTAAGCAGCTCGAGGTATTTCTTGAGCAGATTCGCGAAATGGAGGGTATACGCTCCGTCCCGATAATCGCCGGGATATGGCCGCTTCTTAGCCTCCGCAACGCGGAGTTCATGCATAATGAGATCCCGGGGGTTGTTGTTCCTGAAGCGGTAATGAAGAGGATGGCCGCTGCACCGGATAAAGAGAGCGCCAGGGCGGAAGGGGTCAGGATCGCCCGGGAAATCCTGGATGCCGTCCGACCGATGGTACAGGGCGTCCAGATCAGCGCCCCTCTAGGGATCTACGAGCAGGTCCTGAAGGTTCTGGCGTAAAAAGTATCCAGAGATTCCGATACCGGAAAGAGCGGGATATTGATGAGATACATCTTCACAAGTGAATCGGTAACCGAGGGCCATCCTGACAAGATGGCAGACCAGATCTCCGACGCCATTCTGGACGCGATGCTTGAGGGTGACCCCTATTCGCGGGTGGCGGTGGAGACATTCTTGACGACGGGTATGGCCATTGTAGGAGGAGAGGTCACCTGTGATTGCTATGTGGAAGTCCCCGATATCGTCAGGAAGACGATCCGCGAGATCGGCTACACCGACAACTCCATCGGCTTTGCGGCCGATACCTGCGCGGTTCTGACAGCTATACACCAGCAGTCACCCGATATCGCTCTGGGTGTGGATAGGGAAGGGGCCGGCGACCAGGGATTGATGTTCGGCTATGCCTGCAAAGAGACCGACGTGCTGATGCCGCTTCCGATCATCCTGGCACACAGGCTTGCAGAGCGGCTGGCCGAGGTCAGGAAGGAAGGCATCCTCGATTACCTTAGGCCTGACGGAAAGACTCAGGTTTCAGTGGAATACGACGACGGCGGGCCGGTCCGTATGGATACGATCCTGATATCCACGCAGCACAGCCCCGACGCGGAATTGGAAACCATCAGGGAAGGCCTGATGGAACACGTCGTGGAACCGGTAATCCCTCCGGAACTTATGGATGGGGACACGAGATTCCTCGTGAATCCAACCGGCCGGTTCGTAATCGGCGGTCCCCAAGGCGATACCGGTCTCACCGGCCGCAAGATCATCGTGGATACCTACGGCGGCTACGGAAGTCACGGCGGAGGAGCCTTCTCCGGAAAGGACGCGACAAAGGTGGATCGCTCTGCCTCATACATGGCAAGGGCGGTCGCCAAACACCTTGTGGCGGCCGATCTGGCTGACCAGGCGGAGGTGCAGCTCGCCTATGCCATCGGCGTTGCAGACCCGGTCAGCGTCTTTGTAGATACCTACGGCACCGGTGTGGTCTCCGACGAAAAGTTCGCCGAACTCGTACAGGAGATATTCCCGCTGACTCCGAAAGGGATGATCGAGAAGCTGGGGCTGCGCAGGCCGATATTCAGGAAGACGGCCGCCTACGGCCACTTCGGCAGAGAACTCCCCGAGTTCACGTGGGAGAGTCTCTTCATGATCGACGAGATGAAAGACACCGCCTCGCGGCTGTAACACCGCTGTTTGGCGTCCCGTAAGACAGGAAGGTGCAATGACTGATCCAGTCCTCCCTCATATAGCTGATCCTTCTCTTGCTGCCGGCGGCCGCAGACGCGCCGACTGGGCCTCAAGGCAGATGCCCGTACTTGAAAAGGTGCGGGAGAGGTTCGCACAGGAGAAACCATTCGATGGAAGGGCGATAAGCGCCTGCCTCCATGTAACTGCCGAGACGGTGGTATTGATGCGTACGCTCAAAGCGGGCGGCGCCGACCTCGTTCTGGTCGCTTCTAACCCTCTCAGCACACAGGATGACGTGGCTGCGAGCATGGTGGCGCATGACGGAGTCACCGTCCAGGCACTGCGCGGCGAGGATACCACCACATACTACAAGCATATCAGGGCCGCGCTCGACAGGGGGCCAGTCATCACGTTGGACGACGGGGCGGACCTGGTAAGCACCTTGCATAAGGAGTACGAAGACAGCCTGAACGATGTGCGCTGCTCGATGGAGGAGACGACGACTGGTGTTATCCGGCTGCGCGCCATGGATGCCGACGGGGCGTTAAAGATACCGGTCGTGGCTGTAAACGATGCGATGACAAAGCACCTTTTCGATAACCGCTACGGGACGGGCCAGTCGACGGTCGACGGCGTCATCCGCGCCACAGATATTCTGATGGCGGGGAGTATCAGCGTTGTGGCGGGCTACGGTTGGTGCGGGCGCGGGGTAGCTAACCGTCTCAGGGGCCAGGGATCCAGGGTGATCATCACAGAGGTGGATCATGTCAAGGCGCTCGAGGCGGCGATGGATGGCTTTGAGGTCATGCCGATGCTCGACGCGGCACGGGCAGGCGATCTCTTCGTCACCCTTACGGGCGACACATCGGTCATCCGACGCGAACACTTCGAGGTCATGAAGGATGGAGCCCTGGTAGCCAACTCTGGACACTTCGATGTTGAGGTGGACCTGAAGATTGTTGAGGAGATGGCTGAAAGCGTGGAGGAGAATGTTCGCAATCACGTCGACGCCTACATCATGCCCGATGGGAGGCGGATAAATGTGCTCGCAAAGGGCCGGCTGATAAATCTGGCGGCCGCAGAAGGCCACCCCGCTTCGGTGATGGATATGTCTTTCTCCGTCCAGGCCCTCTGCTGCGAGTGGGCTCTGAAGCAGGATGGGCTGGAAGTCCGGGTCCACAGCGTGCCTAAAGAGATCGACGACTGGGTCGCGCGTCTCAAGTTGGAGACAATGAACATCGGGATCGATACACTGTCCGAGGAGCAGGAGAACTATCTGAAGTCGTGGCAGATGGGCACCTAGAATGAGGAGTATTCATGAGGAGTGACCGTTCCATCGGCCGCAGACAGCTGTCGTATTCGGCTCTTCTGTTAGGAGCACTAATATTTGGCATCGTGTCAGGCTGCTCTCTAAAGAGTCCGAGCGCACCTTCGTGGGAGGTCGTATTCAACCTCCCACTTCTGAATCAGTGGTTCGACATCACCGACCTGATGGATGATGAGGATTTCGTACTCGTCGGATCCGACAGCATTTATGCCATCGACTTCGAGCAGACGCTGGAGAAGATCGAGATCGGAGACGATATAACGCTAGACGATCTAAATGAGTCGATATCTCAGGCCATCGGGGCCTTCACCGTCCCTTCGGCTCCTCCCCAGTCGGTCACATTCCGTCTGGACGCGCTCTATCCACCGCTCGCAGGTCTGACCGGCAGTTTCCCGATACCCGCCTTCTCGATCCCGGCGGGTTTCCAGAAGGATCTGCCGCCCTTCGGCGGCTTCAGTCAGGTGGTTATCGATACAGGAACAGTAACACTTTCGGTAACCAACAGTACCGGCGTCGACTTCACATCGCTGGGCATCCGTCTCCTTGATGAGGGAGCGAGCAATGCCGAGGTCGTAAACATCGATGTAACAGCGACCGGTACCATCGTGGATGGCGAGACCAGGGTCGTTCAGAAATCACTAGCCGGTGTCACTACAGGAAACGACCTGCTTCTCGAAGCCACGGGTCAGACACCGGGCGGTGTGACAGACCTGGACGGCACCGAGGGGATCGATGTCGTAGTGACGGTAGGGGAACTGCGTGTTTCTTCGGCAACCGCCGAGGTAAGTGAGATCGATTTCGACTTCTACCCGACCATCCCCATCACCGATTCCACCAGGGTTCAGTCTGCTCTCCTCTCGGCAGGCTACCTCACCCTAACCCTGAATAATCAGCTCCCCATCTCTCTGGATCTGACTATCGAACTGCCGAACATCACCGACGGCGCCGGCTCACCCGTCTTGCTGGGCCTGGTTGCGTCGCCTGGTGCGCCGGACAGCGACTCGCGCGACCTGGCCGGCCATACACTTGCTCCCAGTGATGACGGCTCGGGCGGCAAGGAGCTCGCGCTGACTATCAATGTCCACTCCAGCGGAAGCAGCGGGAGCCAGGTGACTCTTTCGAGCACCGATTCGGTGTCGGTGCAGGCCGCTGTAACCGGCCTGGTCGTCCAGGAGGTCACTGGTGTACTCGACCAGACCATTATTTCCATACCGGAGGAGTCTTTCGAGCTGGTGGAGGAGAGTGGCAATCTCTTCGATGAGGTGAGGAAATTCGAACTTACCGATGTCGACCTCGAACTCACCATCAGGCACAATATCGACTTTCCCGCAAATCTCCAGCTGAGCCTGATCGGAGAGGGGGGCACCCCCGATCCGGTGCAGCTCAATCTGGTCTTCGATCTCGATCCCTCCGGTTTCACTCCCACCGATTCGGGTGACACATCGGCTGTCACAAGAGTTTATACTCTGACCGATCTGAACGAGACCGAGGCGAACCTGCTGCAGTTCCTGAATGCCTTCCCGACCACCATACGCTCTTCGGGCTCAGCGAGTGTGGGTGATGGGACCTACCTGGGAAGCGTTTCAAGCTACTCGTCGTTCCAGGCGGACCTCTACTTCTCCACTCCTCTGCAGTTCAACATCACAGAATTAATCAGCATCGAGCTGGACAAGGAATACAGCGATGAAGGACTGGAGATGGATGAGGAAGGTGTGGAGATCCAGGAGGTTACCCTCACCTACTCCATTTCCAGCACCATGGGGCTGCCCCTGACAGTCCACCTGATGGTCGCAGAAGATTCCTCGCTGGTCTACACCGATCCGGATGTGGAACTGGTACTCGCCATAAGAAGCACCGGTGAAGCGGCCCAGGATACGGTGATTACCCTGACAAGGGACCAGTGGGATCTGCTCCGGCAGCCCTTCTATACCGGTGTGCGCATAGATATTCCGCCTACAGGGGGCACACCGTTCCGGCTGGCGAAGAACGACCGCCTCTTCACTAAGGCATTCGCCACTCTGAGGGCGATAATTAACCCGGATGACAGCGGGGGAGGAGGTGGCCGGTGATGATTCGCTACCTCTTGAACCGCCTTCCCGCCGCTCTGATCTGCCTCGCGGCAGTGTCAATTCTCGCTCTTCCCGATACCGCCCGGGCACAGGGCAACTACAGTACAGCTGATTACTCGATGGCAGGCGGCCGGGGGACCCTGCTCCGGGATATAGACGCCGCTCTGGTGAACCCGGCACTTCTGGGGTTGCCCGGGAGGCGCTCTTTCAGCTTCCGGCTTCTTGCCGGTTCCATCCATGTGGACCAGAACATCATGTCGATAGCGAGGTGGAACCGCTGGCAGGGGAGTTTCCTGGACGATGAGGAGAAGTCCAGTTTCCTTAACTCGCTTGGCGATTTCGCCCATGTGGATGTGCTGACCGAGGTCTCCAGCCTGGGTATCCAGGTGGGGCGCTTCGCACTGGGCGCCTACCACATTGTAGATATCGAGACCCGTCTCCCGAAGGATCTTTTCGAACTTGTCCTGAACGGCAACGAGCTGAACCGGACATACAATTTCGGCGATTTCGGGGTCAACAGCGAAATCGTGTCCGTCCTGCACGCCTCCTACGCGTTCAAGGTGCCGATGGCAGCGGAAGCATACCTGCCGATGACCATTGTACCGGTCCGCGAATTGTATGGTGGTGTTGGATTGAAGTACTACATGGGGCATCAATACGCGGGTATCGATGAGGGGCTGGTCGATCTGACTTTCACCGAGAGCGGCATGTTCGGCAATGCCGTCTATACGTACCGGAGTGCTGGTTTTCCCGGCGGTCTGGTGGATGATGAATCGGACGATCCGGAGGTCATAGCCGACAGCACTTTCAGTGCAGTGTCGGGAAGAGGCTTCGGAATCGACCTGGGGGTGGCCGGAGTCATCAACGACCAGGTTTCGTTCCATATCGGTCTGCTGAACCTGAGCCCCGGTATTTCGTGGAACAGCTCCACTTATGAGGTCCGTCTCACCGCGTCAGCGGATACCATAAGTCTTGGCACTTTCCTGGAGCTGGACGAGGAAGCGGAGGAGACCGACCTCGATACACTTACCTCATATGACGCCGAAGTTAATAAGATAGGATCCTTTTCCACGCCGGTGCCTGTCCTGCTGCGGATG
>JAGLTZ010000126.1 GCA_023135015.1 Candidatus Latescibacterota bacterium | reverse complement strand
AGTCGTACACCATCGAAGAGATGGAAAGGATGGCGGTCAGCACCACAACCGACATCCTAAGCCTGCAAACCAACGCAGTCACGATGGCCGATGGCCTGGAGGACTGGATCCCGGGTTACCGCGACCGAGGGTTGGAGCAGGTACACATCCGCGGAGGTCGTAACGCCGAGGTGGCGTTCATGATCGACGGCATGCAGGTGACCAACCTGGTCTTCGGTGGTCAGGCCGCTTCCGTGAGCCCCTTCTCGCTTTCCGAGATGGTGATCATGGCCGGTGGCATGAGCGCCGAGTTCGGTAACGCTATGAGTGGTGTCGTGAACATGGTCACCCGCGAGGGTGGAAGGAGCTACGACGCCAACATAGAGGTCCTCACTTCAGAGCTATCCGGCTTTGAACAGGACGACACAAGGGACATGACCACCGCGCAGGGATACCTGGGTGGTCCGGTGCCCTTGATTCCGAAGTTCACATTCTTCGCCTCAGGTTCCGTGACGACCAAGCGGGACTACCTGGTGCTGAAGGACGATCTCGTGTACGACGTGACTCCGTATTCTTCACCGGATCCGAACATCACGTACAACGAGGATGATGCCTACATCAACCAGTACGGCGCCGACGATCGACGGATACACCCTCTGGATGTGTACTCGGGCTGGCTCGGCTGGGGATTCGACAACCGCTGGAACAGTATGCTGAATTTCAGCTACAAGCTGACTCCGAGCATGAAGATGGTGATTTCCGGCTCGAAGAACGGCCGCTGGGGCGCTCCGTACACAGAGATCTGGCGCTACAGCATGCAGTGGGGGTGGCCGGAATGGATGCAGGAGCACATGACCTGGGGAACTCTCGCGGAAGATCCGGTGACGGGTGCAATACCTGACACTGCGGGCTACGCGACTGACATCATTGCCACATCCGGTACCGTCCACATCGAGAACGAGAAGAATATTCTCCGGGAGGACAACAACCGTCTTGCGTTCGTCTGGACCCACCAGCTCAACCAGTCTACCTTCTACAGCCTGCGTGGCTCATACTACAAGTATGACCGTACCATGCGGGTGGGTCGTTTTGTGAACGCAGATGGATACATGTCCGACCGGAGTCACTATTTCGTGGCGGCCGGTGAGGATCCCTACTGGAGTCCCGATGACCCGATGCACGAGGTGGAGCTGTACGGGATCTACAATCCCTACACGAATCAATGGACCGCCTACAACAACAACTACGGTGACACCGATTCGGCCAGTGTTGAGGAACGGACTTATGGGCACACCAGTTGGGGGCAAAAGGGTATGGGCATCTCGCGCCAGGGTTCTGACCGTTACTTCACCAACCAGATTGACCAGACGCGGGTGATGAAGGCAGACATGACGAGCCAGGTCACCACCCACCACCAGGTGAAGGCCGGTGTCCTCTACAACCACCTTACAGTTGAAAATTACGATCTGCAGATCCTGTGGTACAACCCGCCCTACGTGACGAGTTACCTGAAGCACCCGTGGGAGTTCGGGTTCTACATTCAGGACAAGGTCGAGTACGACTTCCTCATCATGAACCTGGGTATCCGGTACGATGGGGCGAATGCGGGTAAGGTTCCCTACTGGATCGACCCGCGTAACCCGATCGACCCGGTGACGGGTCAGGTGGTGATCAATCCCTTCCTGACAGTGGCGGAGTGGGAGGCGATGAGCGAGACGGAGCAGAACAGGTACGTACTGCCTCCACTCTCGACGGGAAGTCTGCGCAGCCAGTGGTCCCCGCGGTTGGGTATCTCGCACCCGGTAACCGATCAGGCCGTGGTCTACTTCAACTACGGCCACTTCTTCCAGAACCCGATCTACCGGAACATCTACCTTGAGGGAACCCTGGAGGACGGTGTGCCGCTGCTGGGCAACCCGAACATGGACAACGAGAAGACAGTTCAGTACGAGTTCGGGTACAAGCACCAGTTCACGGACATCTACGCGATGGAAGTCACGATGTGGGCGAAGGACACCAGTAACATGGTGGGCTCAGAGCTTGTCCCATCCTTCTTTGGTGGGGCGGCGAACCC
>JAGLTZ010000125.1 GCA_023135015.1 Candidatus Latescibacterota bacterium | reverse complement strand
GACTGTCTCTGCCCCCGGTGAGGCGACCAGAGTAAGGTCGATACCACGGAAGGAGCCCCTGATGCCGTCAACGATATCAACAGGCGTCAGGATCTTCTCTGGGGGGAGCCACCCCTCCTGTTCCTTGACCGCCGAATAGCTGTCTGCGGCCTGCCTGTGCAGATCCTTCACAACTTCTCTCACCCGCTCGGGCTCCCAGATCGCCACCACCGAATCGGTGGGGAGCAGGTCGGCGACGGTCGCCGGTGTTTCAACAAACAGCGGCAAATACCATTCCAGGCCCTCCCACAACTGCTCCCGTTCCAGCGCTCTCTCCAGGGGTGTGTCTGGCACCAGCCCACCGTCGAGGTCCCTGCCGGCCCTTTCCAACGCATGTGCGCGTGCATCCTGGCCAAAGGGCACCTCGTGCACCGGAGGAATGCGCACACGCCCCAATCCTCCAACCGCCCTCTGGTCCCGCAGACTGAATTCGCGGATAGATTCGATTCCATCGCCCCAGAATTCCACCCTGACCCCATGGTCCCGGCGGGGAGGCGATACATCTATCAACCCCCCGCGAACCGAGAACTCGGCCGGCCCTTCAACCATCTCGTTTCGTTCATACCCCAGAAGGGAAAGGCCAGCTATCAACCCTTCAAACTCTTGTTCCTCACCCTCCACAAGGGATATTTCCCGGGCCTGCAGTTCAGCAGAACCAGCCGACCATATTGTCAGCGCACGTGCAGACGTTACTACAACCCGTCCAACACCTGCCCTGGTGCCCCTTTCGGCGTCGACTGCACCACCGAGCCGGCTGAGACTGATAAGTGCATCATGTCTTTCGAAGGAGAGCAACGGAGAGGGACTGAGCTCTTCATAGGCTTCGTAGGGCCAGGGAGTCAGCAGTCGCACAGCCTCATCTCCCAGAAGTGCCGAAAAGTCGAGGGCCGCCTCCTCGGCCTGATCCGGATCCGGCAGAATGGCAAGGAGCCCGGAGTGGGACTGTTCCTCGACAACCGCCGCCAGAAGGACTGTTTTCAAAGAACCGGGTAGTGCCGGAATCTCGAATCTCGCTCCCCGTTCAACGCGATCAAGTATAGTCTGGAAGAATTGTGTTCCTGTTATCGCCACCCGCCATTCATCCAGCAACGGAAGGGGGGCGGCGCTTTCTGCAGGTCTCATTTCAATCCGTACCGCTTCAGCTTCCTGTACAGATTGGCCCTATCGGTGTTTAAGCTCTCTGCAACCCGCGAAACCACGCCGCCGCTCTTCTCGAGCTCGCGCACAAGGAGGTTCGCTTCGAAGGCCTCCACCCTTTCACGAAGGCTCTGTCCGACATCATCTTCCTCAACAGGCGACGGGCCCCGCCTTCTAGCCGACGGAAGGACCTCTTCCACCTCCCGCCCTCCTATGCTCATGCCCTCGTATAGAATCATCAGCCGCTCCACGGCGTTCCTCAGCTCCCGCACATTCCCCGGCCATTCACATGTCATAAGAGCTTCGATGCCCTGGTCGGTCAGCTCTATCGGGTGGCGATTGTCTACGCGCGCGAAGTGCGAAATGAACTCCCCGGCCAGCTCAGGAATATCCTCGAGCCGATCGCTCAGGGGCGGTACCTGTATCGGGAGCACATTCAACCTGTAGTACAGGTCCTCGCGGAACCCCCCCTCCTCCATCATGAGACCGAGGTTCTGGTTGGAGGCTGCAATAACCCTCACATCGACTACAAGCACTTTCTCGCTCCCCACCCGCTGCACCTCCCCCTCCTGGAGCACCCTGAGTAACCTCGCCTGCGTCTCGAGGCTCATATCCGCCACCTCGTCCAGAAAGATGCTTCCACCGTCCGCCTGCTCGAAGCGGCCGCGGTGCATCGAGGCGGCGCCGGTGAAGGCGCCCTTTTCATGCCCGAACAGCTCGGATTCGATGAGATCGGTGGGGATGGCGGCACAATTCACCTGTATGAAAGGTTGATCTGGCCGGTCGCTGTATGCATGCACCGCGCGGGCAACAAGCTCTTTGCCTGTTCCACTTTCTCCCATAATGAGCACCGTCGCCCTTGTAGGTGCTACCTTCCTGATCCTCTCGCGCAGCCTCTGCATGACAGGCGATTCCCCGACCATTGTATGACGACGGCCCATTTCTACCTTCAGGCTCTCGTTCTCCCGGCGCAGCCTCGCCAGCTCTACCGCCGTGGACACCTCCGCCAGTACCTTCTCAGCCGTCAGAGGCTTCTCAAGAAAGTTCGTCGCACCCAGCCGGGTCGCCTTGACAGCGTTCTCCAGAGTTGCTTGACCCGACATCATGATAACAGGATACCTGTATCCCTTTTCTATCAGCCGGGCCAGCACCTCAAGCCCGTCTATGCCTCCCAGTACCACGTCGAGCATGATCAGATCGGGTGAGACCTCATCAGCTACCTGGAGCCCTTCTTCACCTGAAGGTGCATCTGCCACATAGTAGCCTTCATCCTCCAGCAGTCCGCGCAGGCTTCGGCGGACGCCATCTTCATCGTCAATGATCAATACCGTTCCGTTCATCAAAGGCCCTCCAGAGGCTCGGAGATCTCCTCTTCTTCCAGGCTGATGCGAATTCTTATTACCGCCCCCGAATCAGGCCCCTCGCTTTCGGCTGCGATCTGCCATGAATGATCCGCTACAATCCTTGCCACCATTGACAATCCCAGACCGGTCCCCTTCGACTTGGTGGAGTAGTTGGGGTAGAAGAGTTTGGCCGCATCATCCGGTTTAAAACCGATACCGCTGTCCCGCACCTCCACCACCACATCATCACCGCGCCGCTCCATCACCACATCCACATCCCCTCCTCCCGCGGCCTCAACAGATTCAACCGCATTCTTCACCAGGTTGATGAATGCCCTTTTAACAAGGTCCGAGTCCATCTTGAGTGCCGGGATCTGGCCGATCACCCGTACATTCAACCTCGCTTTCGCGTAACCCTCCTGGAACAGCGCTACAGCACTCCTGACCACCATCTCCAGGTCCGCCTTCTCCATTTTCGGCTGTGGGAGCTGGGCGAACTCGCTGAAGGAGGCCGCCATCCGCCGCAAAGCCTCAACCTCCTCGCTCATCGTCTGTATTGAATCCCGCAGAGCGGGATCGGTCTCCCATGTCCCATCTGATTCCAGGCGTGTCCGCACACGGTGGAGTCCGATCTGTATGGGTGTCAGAGGATTTTTGATCTCATGAGCGATCCCGCGTGCCACATCTCTCCAGGCGGCCTGTTTCTCGACCATGACAATGCGTTCGCGTGCCTCCTTGAGCTGGTCGGTCATGGTATTGAATGAATCGAGAAGGACCAGCATCTCATCTTGAGCATTGACGTCAACGCGTACATTCAGATCACCATCGGCTACCGCAGCCATACCTTTGGCCAGCTCAACGACCGGCTCACTAACGCCTTTCGCCAGCAGACGTGCCGCGAAGAAAGCACTGATGGTCAGTACAACAAGCCAGAGGCTTGCCAATATCCACAGCCCTTCCTGCAGCCCTGCTCCTAGCATAATTATGCTCCGGAAGCTCACCAGACCTTCGTCAAGCGCATACCTGGCCTCGACTATCCTGGAATCAACCCAGATCCCGGCTCCCTCTATCGCCGCATTTTCTGAAGGCCTGACCAGAGCCATATAGACACCCCGGTCGCGATAGTGGAAAAGCGTGCGCTCATCCCATGTAAACTCAACATCCTCCAGTACCTGCGGACGCTCCAGACGTGGATCGGGAGGATCTGTCATAAGGGAATCGTAATCGGCCCCTGCGCTTGCCCCTGCGGGTTGAAACGCCTCCATTCCCCACACTCCGTCCTCTCCTCGACCGAACCGCATTGTGAAATCCACAGGTTCAAACCCACCACCCACTCCCTCGGCCTCGTCTGTGACCACTTCGCACCATGCCCGAAGGCGAGTTTCCTCGCCGGTCAGGGCGAGCCGGACCACGTCAAGACCGCTCTCCATCGCATCGTCCACGGGTAGGGCGACGAAGAACCCCCTCACCTGGTCGACCGCAGTTCCAGCCACAAAGACAAGGGGTGCAGTAGGAATCAGTAGAAACAGGATCAGGGCGAGTGTGAGCTTAAGCTGGAATCTGCTGTAACGCCTGGGACGCCTCCATCGGTAGAAAACAACCACGGTAATTGCAAATGTGAGGAAGACGACCCAGGCAAAGAAAATATAAACAGGAGGCAGAGAAGAGCTCGGCACTAGCTAACGCTCCGGAAGGTCGACCGGCCTGAACCGCGCGCTCTCACCGTGAAGTTCCACTTCCCCATAGCCTGCAGCGCTCATCAGAGCGCGCGCAAGCCTCGAGCCCACTCCGGAGGAGGTCCTGCCGCTCCGCTCCTGCTCGCGGGTCTGATTGCCCGGTTTGGTCATCCAGTCGCGGAGTTCATTAATGGTCTTCACCGTCATCGGCTGATAGCTGACCCGCACCACCAGGTAATAAGTTGCGTTCATATCGAGCCCCAGCTCCTCCATCAACCCCATCGAGACACCTTCCAGCTGGGTGCACTGGGTAACGATCTCGTCAAAGTCCTCTGTCTTCAGGCGAATATCACGGCCAAACAGCCTGTATGTGCGGTCGAATGCGTCGTAATTGATACTGAAAGGAACCGGGAGCGTATAGACTATCGTGTCAAACCAACCCGCACGCCGGCGGTAGAGCTCGAAGGTGAAGTCGAGGGCAGTTGTACCGCCCTGCCTTATCGTCCGCTGAGCCTCCTCGTCGAAGAGCCCGGTCGCAGTAACGGAGAATCGGAACTCACCCTCGTGACGCCACACCTCACCGATAACGACCGCCGGGTCGGGCTCCTGTCCGGAAGCCGCCGCCGGTACGAGTGCAGCTGCGATTATTAGAACGCCCAGCCTGTGAGACACTCGACCCCCCACATATGTCGAGGTAGCAAGCTCTATCGCTCTTCGATAGCTATTTCGCCGATTCCACCCCGAATGACCAGTCTCAGATCTGCCTCGCCCCTTCTTGCACCTGGCGAGTAGATATACCTTCCATCCCTTCTCCACCCATCGGGAACGTTGACTTGGGCCAGGAAGCCCAGCTTACTCACCCTGGCCTGAACCGTCATGCCCTTAGGTACTACGACGGTTATAGTACCTATTTCCAGGTCTATCCTGGCCTCCCGCCTCATCGACAACGTACCGCGGAAATCCAGTATCATCTCCCCTGCGAACCCGTTGACATCCAGTTCCTCAAACGCCAGGTTGCCCAGCCCTTTCAGGTGTAGCTCCCCCAGTTTAACATCCATTTCCACCCTGTCGATTACCTTATTCGACAGGGTCGGAAACGACGCCTTCAGCTCGCCGGCCCACAGAGAAAGATTCAGATTGTCAAAGGTAAGCTGCTCACCGTCGAGTGAAATTATGCCAGCCTTGAGCGATACATCGAGGTCAATCTCGGGCCTGCGCGGGAGGAGCACCTCAAGCTCCGATTCGTGCTCCTCGTCATCGGTATCGAAGCCGAGCAGATCCATATCGAGAAAGACTTCGAATCTGTTACTTTCCGGCTCCCATTCGAGTGTGCCCGAAAAATGCTCTTCATCGTAACGGTATCGCGCCCTCCCCTGCCTGCTCCGGGCCACACTCTCGAGCGTGATCTCCGCCCCGTCACCCCTGATTTTCACCTGGAGCGGGCGATCTGTATCCGGGGTGAAGGACTTTGTAATCACCTGGGGCGGACTCTGAGCAAATAGCAGGGTACTTGCAACCAGCAACAGCAGCACCGTCACCAGCAGGGTTTTCAGTGCCTGTATTTCGCTTCTATTCATCGAACCACTCCCTTGGTACACCATTCCGCAATTACACTTGTATTCGTTAGTACACCGTTCCGCAATTACGGAGCGGTGCACTTAGAAATCAAACGACCACCGGATGTAATAGGTGAGCCCTTTTCCCTCGGTGTCGAGCGGCTTGGCTACCTCAATCCTCATACCGCCCCAACCGAACGGTGCGATTGCAGCACCGATACTCCGCACGGCCTCCCCGGGTGTCAGTTCCTTGTCAATTTCAACTTCGGGATCGGCGTCCCATGCCAGCCCATAGTCGTAGAAGAAGGTCAGAGCCCAGCCACCGAAGAAGGGCGACGAGCCGTCGGCACCGAGTGTGTATTCCAGAGTGCCGAGAAATAACCGGTTCCCGTTGAACTGTTTGAAATCGTAACCCCGCAGGCTTCCCACACCGCCCATGTAGTACCGGTGCTGCACGGGGAGGGCGTAGGAGGTCTCCACGGTTGACGAGCCCGCACGTACGCGCAGGGCCAGGTGGTCGATCCGGCTCAGCCGCTGGTATGCCTCCAGTTTGATCAGCAGCCGCTCGTATGTGAATGGGTCACCGGCGTCGATGCCCTGGTGCTCCGCTTTCTCGAGTGTGGCGTCAACCACCACTCCCCGTGTCGGCCGCCTGCTGCTGCCTGAGGTCAGGTCGAGCCGTACGAAATATACAAGGCGGCGGATCTCCCCCTCGTCGGCTATGGAATATTCCCTCAGATCGGGGTCCTGATCGTAAGTCGTAAGCCATTTATTCTCTCTGAATACTCTGTCCCCTCCGAAAATCGACCAGTTCGTGACCCTTTCGGCCACCATCTCCGTATCCTGGGCGTAGCGAACACCCAGCTGCAGCCACCTCTGAGGCCTGAACCTGAGATGAGCCTGCATACCTTCCACTCTGTAGTAGTCGTACCAGTCGTAGCGGGCCAGGAAAGCATTCAAGTCGTTTTCGTTTGGCGTTATATACCAGGCGTCTTCCGTATCCAGCTGCCTGTACATCGAGATCCCGAGCTCGACAGGTGTTCCAGGGAAGAAGAAGCGGTTCAGTCCGAGCCGGTAGTAAAGCTCCTTGCTTGCAAATGCGTAGCCGGCACCACCGTAAAAGCTGGTTGCGGCGCTTCCCCAATCGTGCTGGCTGTTGAATATCTCTCCCTGGACCGTCAGTCCATCAACCCGGTTGTAGCAGACCCATCCAAGCGGGAAGTCGCCAGTGTATGCGAATTCATAGGCTGTCCACCGACGGTAATTCCACCTGTCATCCCAATCGACATCCCAGTCCCGCTCCCTTCGCGGCCACTCGCGTTCCAACTCCTCC
>JAGLTZ010000124.1 GCA_023135015.1 Candidatus Latescibacterota bacterium | reverse complement strand
GGGCTCCTCTCGCTGGGTATCCGGGCGGTTGATGACGAAATGAGTGATGACGCCGCCGCTCCCAAAGTGCTGACCCCACTGGCGGGAACGAACGCCTCGTTTCGACTGGGGCTCCGTTATCGACTGTCTGGAGCCTTCTACGGCCGGCTGGCCTATCAGTTCACCCTGACGCGGATCACTCCATGGACTCCGCTTCTTGCCGCCAGCGATACGGTCATCGCCGGCCTGACCTGGAGCTTCTGATATGAGACCGGGATCGAGAACCGCCGGCTCTCTGACCCTGCTCCTGCTCATTAACGGGGTCACTGCATGCGCGGACTTGGTCGTCAAGCCGCCCGAGTCCGATCTGAACATGGAGGACTTCGAAGCGGTCTGGAACGCCGTGGATACCATCTACCCCTATCTGGAATTCAAGCAGATCGACTGGGATTCGATATACACCACCTTCCGGCCACGTGCTGAGGCGGCCCATGGTGATGAGATCTACCGAGTACTGCACGACCTGCTCTACCAGCTCAGAGACGGGCACGTCAGTTACACAACGCCTGGGGGCGGTGAGAGGTATCCCTGGATTCCTCCCCGCCGGTTGCGGGACCAGGGTCTCTACAATCCCTTCGTGGTCAGGGGGTATTTCGAGAAAGACCTGCAGCTTTCGCCGAACGGCAAGATCGAATACGGGATCCTCCCCGATAACATCGGCTACATCTTCCTGGCCGACTTTCATAAGGATTATCTCATTCGGGACTTCCCCGCCGTAATGAGGAGCATGAGCGCAACCACTGGATTGATCCTCGATATCCGCCAGCGGGTGGGTGGCGATACGGGTAACATCGCCGCCGTAGTATCCCACTTCCTGACCGAGCCGCTGCCCTGGTTCGAGTTTATCTATCAGGGCGAGCCGATCGTTACGACCCCCTGTCAGCCGAGAGGCTCATCACCTTACACGAATCCGGTAGTCGTCCTGATAAACGGCCTGACCTTCAGTGCCGGGGAGGCCTGTACCGAGATGCTGAAACAGCTCCCCCACGTCACGGCGGTTGGGGATACGACCGGAGGCGGCTCGGCCGGCGGTACCATCAGCGATACCGGTCGGCACATTCTGCCCAGCGGGAAGCGGATAGAGATCGGCACCCTCGACCTGCGCCGGTACGACGGATTGCCCTGGGAATGGCTCGGGATACCTCCAGACATCCGAGTGGTCCAAACCGAAGCTGACATCAGTACCGGGCGGGACAGACAGATCGAGTTCGCGATCGAGCTGCTTATAAACGGCTGATCCTTAACGGATAAATCATACTAATTCCGAATCAGCTTACCATGCCCTCACCAGAATCGGCAATATCATGTCGTTCGCCAAAATTCCATCCGACCGCATACAATAAGCGTTTGCGGCGAACAAGTGGAACTTGTCCCCCCGAATATTCTCGTCTTCTATGAACCGCAACATGTTACGGATGCCTTTAGGATGGATGAGATTATGGCGAGGGATAGCAGTGGCGGAACTGACTTGTATATATATGTATTCTTTTGTATTCTTTTGTGTGGATACATAACACGGAGTTGAAGATGTCCAAGACAGTTACGCTACGCCTGAATGAGCGGGTCTATGAGCTCTTTCGCAGGCTTGCCGAACGTGATAATCGGCCGCTCTCGAATTTTATAGAAACAGCTGTACTCCGTTTCATCGAAGTTGAGCAGTTTGTTGATGACTTCGAAATGGAAGAGATCGAGGCGAGCAAGAGTCTCAACGAGAGTATCAGGCGGGGGCACCGCGATGCCGAAGAGAAGCGGGGGCAGTTTGCCTGAATACCGGATCTTCGAAACCGAGGAGTTCCTGAAGAAATTGAAGAAGCTCCAGGTACGGGATTCCCGGTTAATCCGGCGTAAACTGGACGAGTATATCTACCCTCAACTGCGCCAGGAACCGTTCTTCGGTCCCAATATCAAGAAACTGCGTGGATATTCGCCGGAAACCTGGCGTTATCGCATAGGACAATTCCGGCTGTTCTATGGGATCGATGAAGAAGAGGACATCGTTTCGATTCTTACTGTCGATCTTCGGCGTGATGCATACTGACCTGAGATTTCTTCATTGTCGTTCGCAAAAACTCCATCCGGTTGCCTTTCTGATATCTCTCCGAGCGCACCGAGAGTATTTCGGAGGATGTTATCTCTCGGGGATTTTTCACATTGCTGAGGTGAGAACTGAGAGTGATGATAAGGTGAGTTCTGAACGCATACAGGAGGGATCCACGATGAGACAGCCGCTGAAGCGCATATCCCTGATCGCCATCTGCCTGCTTCTGACCGCAACAATAGCACATGCCCAGGTTTCCGACCCGGAACGGGCGTTAAGGCGGATCGATGGATTTATCGAACAGATCATGACGGATTGGCATGTGCCCGGACTGGCGGTCACCGTCGTGAAGGACAGCCTGGTGGTATTCAGTCGGGGGTACGGTCTTCGGGATACAGAGAGCGGACAGGAAGTAACCCCAAGGACGCTCTTCGCCATCGGTTCCACCTCCAAGGCGTTCACTACCGTGGCGATGGGAATGCTGATAGATGACGGCATGCTCGACTGGGACGAACCGGTCCGGACCTATCTGCCCACTTTTCGAATGTGGGACACCTTCGCCACAGAACGGATGACACCGCGTGACCTGGTAACACACCGTTCAGGCCTGCCCAGGCACGACGCCATGTGGTACAACTCTCCACTTACGCGCAAAGAGATCTTCGACCGGCTGCAGTATCTGGAGCCGAGTGAAGATTTCCGTACGACTTTCCAGTACCAGAACATCATGTTAATGACCGCCGGTTATCTGGTGGGGCAGATGAGCGGCGGCAGCTGGGAGGCCTTTGTACAGCGGCGTATCTTCGACCCGCTAGGGATGACCCGGAGTATTTTCTCGGTCACAATGATGGCGCAGGCTGACGACGCTGCGACGGGCTATCGCTGGGATGATGACGAGGAGGAACTCGTATCAATGCCATACCGCAACATTGATACCATTGGCCCTGCGGGATCTATCAACTCAAGTGTGGAGGACATGGCCAACTGGCTCATGCTACACCTTAACAAGGGCAAGTTCGGTGGCGAACAGCTGATCTCCGAGTCACAGCTTCGGCAGATGCACACACCCTACATGGCAATCTCCTCACCCGCTTCCACTCCCGAGATGCCCACAAGCGCTTACGGTCTGGCATGGTTCGTTCAGCCATATCGCGGCCACTTCAGGGTTCAGCACGGCGGCGGCATCGACGGGTTCACAGCACGAGTTTCGCTGATGCCTATCGATGGGATCGGGATAGTCGTGCTCACAAACCTGAGCGGGACCCCGGCACCTTCATTCATCGAGTTCGGGATCATCGATCGGCTGCTGGACCTGGATACTATCGACTGGAGCGGGAAGGCGATCGAAGCCCGTGAGAAGGCCGAGCAGGAGAAGAAGGAAAAGGAGGAGGAAGGGAAGGAAGAGGAAGAACGCGTTGAAGGGACGCATCCCTCACACGACCTGGAGGCCTACACAGGTACCTACGAGCACCCGGGTTACGGACGAGCCACGGTTGAGCTGAAAGACGGAGCCCTCAAGATCAACTATAACGACCTGTCGAGCACACTGGAACACTGGCATTACGAGATCTTCCAGGCCACCGATGAGCTGGTCATGGAGAACATGAAGGTGACCTTCATCACTAACGTAAAGGGTGATGTAGAAGAGCTCTCTGTCCCCCTTCAGCCGGGTGTCTCCGAGATCGTTTTCAAACGGGTGCCTGAAGTATCCATGTCGGACCCTGAGTTCTTGAGCCAGTTCGTGGGCTCATATGCCATGGGTGAGGCGATCGTGACGGTGACACTTCAAGGGGATGTACTGAAGATGGAGGTTCCCGGTCAGCCGGTATACACGCTGGAGCCCTACAAGGATACAGAATTCCGGCTTAAAGGTCTGGTGGGTTTCAGTGCTGTGTTCGTTCTGGAGGGAGGTAGGGTCACTGCACTGAAGTCAGTCCAACCGAACGGAACGTTCACCCTGAAACGTATAGAGAAATAGAATTGGGATTAGCTTATGAGACTCCGCCAACCGCTTCTGCTACTCATCTTCCTGTTCCCATTCATTCTTCCGGGGTGTTCCGATAAACAGATAAAGCAGCATACATTCCATGAATATGTCGAAGATGGTGTCAGTATTGTTGCCAATACCGGCGGCCCGAAATACGACGGGGATCTGTTCCGCTACAAGAAGGTAGTGACTCTGCAGCAGGATCCCGACCGGCCGGAGTCCTTCCTCTACCAATCTCGTTCGTTTATCCGAACTGAGAAGGGGTTCTTCCTGGACGAAGATGGTCGGTTCTATGTCAACGACAGTGGGGGTGCCCGGATCGCCGTTTACGATGCTACCGGCCGGTTCGAGCGGGCGATCGGGCGTCGGGGAGAGGGTCCCGGCGAGTTTGTGCTATGCGAACTGTACGAGCTGTCGGATGGGGTCCTGAAGATCTACGACCATTCCCTGCATCGGACCACCTGCTACCGGACGGACGGCACGCTGATGGAGATGGTCCGGGGCCGGGGGCGCTATTATCAAGATCATGAGCTCTTTGTCAGGTTCGAGGGACCTGCTCATTATGATGATAACGGGCATTTATGGCTCGGTACGGGCTTCCTGGCGATGACCGCAGGGATGGACACCTTCGGGACGGCAAAGACCCGGGAGATCCGGATCAAGTATGCCTTCTCAACTCCTGGTCATGGAAAGGGGGGGATGAGCCGGCCGGACATGCCGTTCACCGCACGGCCGTTCGGGCGATACTTTCACGACGGGAGCGTCCTCCTGACAGACGGTGTGGAACCGGTGCTGTGGTGGTATTGGCTGGACGGGTCGATCCGGAAGAGGATCGACCTGGGCCTGTCCATGCAATCCGTAACTCAGCAGGACATCCGCCGATTCTACAGGGATTTGGATGAGCAGATCACAACTGCTGATGACAATACCAAGGTATACCTGGAGTGGATGCGGAATGCAGTCGTCTTTCCCGAATACAAGACGCTCTGGAACCATATCTCGGTCGATGACGAAGGATATATATGGCTTGAAGGCTACGAGATGGACTTCGAGCAGAGGGATAAGGGTGGAGGATTCACCTACTACCTTTTGAATCCGGAAGGCGAATATCTGGGAACCACCCGGGCCCCGGCTGTGGGGCGGATCATGCGGGGCCTCTTCATGGGCGATTATGTTGTCTGGCGCCTGGTGCCTCAGCCAGAAGGATTCATATATCCATGATTCAGTTCTGCCCTTTATCGAGCACTTGCTTCATATGCTCACGGTACTGCTGAAAGGCTTTCTGGCCGCTGTCGGTGAGACTCAGGATTGTATTGGGTTTCTTGCCCAAGAACTTCTTCTCGACCCTGATATAGCCCGCCTCTTCCAGTCTGCTCATATGGGAAGAGAGATTTCCGAAGGTCAATCCCGTCTGGCGCATGAGGAAGAGAAAGTCAGCGCTCTCCACCACGGCCAGGTGGGACATGATCATCAGCCGTGCAGGTTCGTGGATGAGCCTGTCTATAGCGCCGGGAGCCGTCTCCCGGTCTTTACGTGCTCTCTCACTATACATTGCCGGTTCCCTCCTCCGGCAGTGGGTAGTTTCGCAGAAAGCTGATGAAGACAACGATCCCTGTGACCAGTGAGATTGCTCCGGTTACCAGTAAGGGGATCCAGGAATTGAAGGAGATTATGGCAGTTACTGTACCGCCTACGAGGATGGCGTGCAGGTATCCTCTGGTGAAATTGTTGAAGTAGGCCAGTGCAACGAGGGGAATGAAGAAAATCAATCCGGCCATCGTTGCACCCTGTATTTGACTGAAATCGGGTCTGACGGTTCCTGTGAACCGAAGCAGAATGAGTATAGCCTGGACCAGTACCATTATCCCCAGTGCCCACCCTGCCATGCGCATTCTCCTCTTTCTGGCCTGCCCAAGTCTCACTATGCCCATTCTAGGGTTGGTGATCCATTTCTTACCCAGGAAGGGGATCAGTCCAACTATGAGATAAAATAGTACAAGGATCAGCATCGTGGCGGTCGTACTGAGCTCTTCTCGAGAAGAGATGATGGAGATAATGCCTCCTCCAATCAGCATCAGGCCCAACTGGATGTCTATGAGACCGTCCTTGAACTTGGATGCATAGACCTGACGTTCGATTTTGTGCAGATCGGGCGGATGTGTCATTGTTAACTCCTTTGGACCAGGAGACGTATTTTGTTCTAATACTACAAATAACTTTGTATTGCAAATTACTTTGTCAATTTAAAGTTCAATACGTAATCTGTCAATCGGAGTTTCAGATTTTTCGGGCGGTATTAGAAAATTATATCTGGCGATGCTGCTATGACAATCGTGCCCTTATGAACAGGTAGGTCAGGTACCCGGTCGTAGAGGAAGGTTGTATTTATCAATTTAATGATATAAAAGGGAGTAGAGGCCGAATCGAACTCACAGGAGGCCAACAATGCGGCTTAAAAGACTGCTGATTCCGGGATCTCTTGCAGTAATCCTGATGGCTCTGCTGTCCCTGCAGGTCCCATGGGCTCAGGAAGGTGCTTTCGATGTCCGGGAGCACTATGTGAAATCGGAGCACATGGTTCCTATGCGTGACGGCGTGAAGCTGTTCACCATTGTCTATACACCGAGGGATGCCACGGGGGAGTACCCTATCCTTCTCTACCGTACACCGTACTCCATCTCCCCATACGGGTCCGACAACTATGCTCGAAGACTGGGGCCCTCCCCGGAGTTCGACCGTGACGGCTACATCTTCGCATTCCAGGATGTGCGCGGGAAGTACCGTTCAGAAGGTGAGTTCCAGGTCATTAAAGCGATCGTTCCCGTGAAGGCCGGTCCCGAGGATGTTGACGAGAGTACCGACAACTATGACACGATCGAGTGGCTGCTCCAGAATATCCCGAATCACAACGGGCGCGTCGGGCAGTGGGGCATCTCTTACAGCGGCTGGCAGACGGTGATGGGGATGATCGACGCCCATCCAGCGCTCAAGGCCTCCTCGCCCCAGGCATCCCCTTCGGACATGTTCATCGGGGATGACTGGCACCACAACGGCGCCTTCCGGCTGATGTATGCCTTCTCATGGCTATCGAGAAATGCACGCGCCCGGTCCGGGCCGACCCAGCAGCGCAGTGGTCGCTTCGACTACGGGACTCCGTGGGGGTACAGGTTCTTCCTGGATGTGGGCACGGTCGCGAGGATCAACGACCTCTACTTCGGTAACCAGGTTCCCGCCTGGATCGAGTTCATGGAGCACGGAACCTACGACGAGTACTGGCAGAAACAGTGTGCCCTGCAGCACCTCGAAGACATTCAGCATCCGATCCTGAACGTGGCAGGCTGGTTCGACGCCGAGGACTTCTACGGTCCCATGTCGATCTACTACACCATTGAGGAGAAGAACCCCGATAACAAGAGCACCCTGGTGGCGGGCCCGTGGCTGCACGGGGGCTGGCGCAGCATGACTGGGGATGTGCTGGGTTGCATCGAGTTCGGCTCGGAGACCTCCCTCTTTTTCCAGAGGGAGATCCAGTATCCGTTCTTCAGCTACTTCCTGAAGGATAAGGGGGAATGGAAAGCGCCCGAGGCGGTGGTTTTCGAGACCGGTTCTAACCGCTGGATGACCTACGACCAATGGCCACCCGAAGATGTGGTCCACAGGAATCTCTACTTTCATCCAGACGGCAGGCTCTCCTTTACACCCCCTGAAGAGGAATCCGCCGACGCCTGCGACTCCTATATCAGCGACCCGGACAAGCCGGTTCCCTTCTCGGCCGAGATCCGTACCACACAGGGACACCTGTGGATGATCGAAGATCAGAGGTTTGCCGCCACCCGCCCCGACGTGCTCGTTTATCAGACCGACATTTTGACAGAGGATTTGACCGTTGCCGGTCCAATCATAGCCGACATTTTCGTGTCAACTACCGGGACCGATTCCGACTGGATAGTGAAGCTGATCGATGTCTTACCGGGAGATGCCCCCGATACCGACTGTGGGGTGCCTATGGGCGATTTCCAGATGCTCCTGGCCGGTGAGGTGTTCAGAGGGAAATTCCGCAACAGCTACACCACGCCGGAGCCGATGGTTCCCGGTCAGGTTACAGAGATCAAATTCGACCTGCGGGACCGCTACCACACCTTCCTCAAAGGCCACAGGATAATGGTGCAGGTTCAGAGCACGTGGTTTCCGGTGATCGACCGCAACCCGCAGAAGTTCATGGATATCTACCGTGCCGAGCCCTCCGACTTCCAGAAGGCCACACAGAGGGTCTACCGATCAGCGAGATACCCGTCGTACCTGATCCTGGGAGTCCTGGATAAGTAGGAACTATCAGGATTTGTGAGTCTCGCAAGGGGGATGCAATGCAGGCGATAGTCAAATACCAGACAGGTGACGGCTATATCGGGTTGCGGGATGTGCCGGAGCCGGAACCGGGCGAAGGCGAAGTCAAGATCGCCGTTCATGCCGCCGGTATCTGCGGCTCTGACCTCCACATCTGGCATGGCGACATCGAGATTCCGGTGAAACCACCCGTTACCCTGGGTCACGAGTTCGCGGGTATCATTACCGCCCTGGGTCCGGGTGTGACCGAACTTGAGGTCGGATTGCGGGTGACCGCGGAGAACTCGCGTTCCGTCTGCGGCCGCTGCGAATACTGTATGACCGGGGATTACAACCTGTGTGAGGAGCGCCTGGCAACGGGCTACGCCTACGATGGCGCTTTCGCACCCTACTGCGTTGTTCCGGCGGAAAGGGTGCACATCCTTCCGGATTCGGTGGATTTTATCACAGGTGCGCTTTCGGACCCTTCAGCCTGTGCTTACCGGGCGGTCTGTGAAAAAGGCGCAGTGGGAGCCGGGGATACCCTCCTCATCCTGGGTGTGGGTCCGATGGGGCTCTTCAGCACCCAGTACGCCAAACTCTCAGGGGGTAGGGTCATCCTGGCGGGCACACCCGCCGATGCCGCCCGGCTGGAAATCGGCCGCGAACTGGGCGCCGATTACACGGTGGATGTCACCCAACCCGATGCCGTGGACAGTATCGAGGGATATGCGGGGCGCGGCGGCATAGATGTCGTCCTGGAGTGCTCGGGTGCTCCCGAGGCGGCACGACTCGGCCTGCAGCTGATCAAGAAGCGCGGGCGTTTTATCCTGGTGGGTATCTACGGCCGGCCCTTCGAGCTGGATTTCGACCGGATCTTATACAAAGAACTCGTTGTCAAGGGGATGTTCAGCCACAAGTACGAAGCATGGGAAAGGGCGATTTCTCTCGCTGCCCGGGGACTTATCAAAGCCAGCCCCCTCGTCACCGACATCCTGCCTCTATCCGAGTGGGAAAAAGGATTCCAGAGGTTCGCTGAACGAAAGGCCCTCAAGGTAATATTCGAGCCCCAGCGGGAGTAGAGAGGCATTGTTTGAAAGCCGTGAACCTTGGGGTCGGCTTCTCGGCAGGCGCCGGTAACAATGTGTGTCCCTAAACGACGTTATGCTCGACGATCTGCCTGCCTTCCCTGAACCGGGCAAGGTCCAGCGGTGAGATGTCCAGCGTGTGGGCAGCTCCGTCCACGATCTCCTCTGCAAGCAGCAGGCCGCACGCAGGGCCGTGTTGAAAACCGTGACCGCTGAAGCCGCTGATGCAGCAGAATCCATCCACCTCATCGATTCGTCCCAGGATGGGATGTGCGTCGGGTGTGTTCTCGTAGAGGCCTGCCCAGCGGCTGACGATCCCGGCCTTTTCCAGTACAGGAAGGCGTTGCATGGCCGCCTCTAGGTGGACCAGATCCCATTCTTCATCCACTGACTGGTTGTAACCGGTTATCTCGTCAGGATTCGACATTCCGGTCAGGATGCCAGGTCCCTCGCGGTGGAAGTAGAGGGATTGAGCGAAGTCTATGATGAAGGGGAAGTCTGAAGGGATCTCAGGCAATGGGGTGGTGACGGCTATCTGTCGCCTTTCGAGCAGCAGCACGTCCCGGCAGCCCTTCAGAGCCAGATGATAGGCAGTGCTCGTGCCCATCACGCCACCACCGATTATGACGACGTCAGCTGTGTTCACTGTCGGTCATGGTTACCCGGCTATACCAGCGATAGGCCTTCCACTCTGCTGAAATGTTGCTTGTTCCTGGTGAGCAGTGAGGCTCCCTGTTCCAATACTATCCCGGCTATGAGGCAGTCTGCCATACCAATGTCCGCGCCCTACACGTATCGTTGCCAAATGCCCTGTGCTTGACAGCTCACACGATTTAAAGAGGCTTAATAACCCCATGCTAGGCAGCTACTTGATGTTCCCACCCTGTGTGTCTTCTGATATGCTAGGAGAAAGTTGATTCCCGGAAGGAGTCCGGCATGGAGATAAAAAGTTACTTCGTCAAGGATATTCCGCGCAGGAGCCGGATACGGTGAAGGGGCTGACGATCGCCTCTACAGCGGATGAGATGTTCAACGGAATTGATATGGTCGGCACCGACCTCGACCTGAACCGGTCGAGGACCGCTCCGACATTCCGGATCAGATCCATGCAGATCGGGGGTCAGTGATTTCCGACAGTTCTGGCCGATACAGATCGAATACCAGCGTAATTGCGGAACGGTGCACTAAGGGGGACCTGAGATGATACATAGGACCGGAGTCAGGATAGGCGCTGTTGTCGCCGTAATCACACTTGCCACAGCATCCAGTGTGCTGGCGCAGGGGAAGTTCACCATAGAACAGATTCTGGGCCCTGCGTATCCCTTCGAGCTCGTCTCTGCCAGGAAGGCGGACCGCATCGCATGGATCGCGTATGAACGGGGGATGCGCAACGTCTATACGGCGGCTGCGCCCGATTTCAGGCCGGTCCGGCTGACCAGTAACCTGGAAGACGACGGGAACGATCTGACGAGTCTGCGGATATCTGATGATGGTTCGGTAATAGTATTCATCAGGGGGCATGCGCCCAACAGGGAGGGATGGATAGCGAATCCAACCAGCGACACTAGGGGTGGTGAAAGGGCGATCTGGGCTGTGAGGACCGATGGAGGTGAGCCGTGGAAGCTGGTCGAGGCGGCCAACCCCGTTCTCTCGCCTGACGGAAGATGGGTTCTCTTCACCAGGGATGGCCAGCTATACAGGGTTCCTGTAGACCGGCGCGAGATCCGCTCGAGAGCGGGCAATCCCGAAGAGCCGCTCTTCCTAGCGTGGGGCACCAACAGCAGCCCCCGCTGGTCGCCGGATAGCAGGAAAATCGCGTTCGTGAGCAATCGCGGCGACCATTCCTATATCGGTGTCTACAATGTCGAAAACCCCGGGGTGACCTATCTGGCTCCAGGCGTGGACCGCGACAGCAGCCCGACCTGGTCGTCGGATGGGAAAAGGATCGCCTTCATCCGGAGGCCTGGACAGGCATTCGGGTCGCAACTCTCGGGTGCAAGATCAGGCTTTCCCGGATCCCGGATGCCCGGCAGGCCAGTTGTGGAAGAGGAGGAGAGGCCGGGTCTGGTCCGTTCCGCATTCAAGGGAGGATATACGCTCTCATTCTGGGTCGGAGATGTGGAGACGGGGGAAGCAGAGGAATTATGGCACACGGCACCAGACGATACCGTATTCGTCACCGTCCGCAGCATCGAGTGGGCCAGTGATAACGTCGTTTTCAGGGTCGAGCGCAACAACTGGCGGCACTACTACTCTTTACCTGTTTCAGGCCGCCGCGACGAGCCCGTGAACCTTACCCCGGGGGATGGGATTGCAGAGTATGTCGGTCTCTCAAGCGAAGGGGATTATCTCTATTACGCCACGAATGTCGGCGATATTGACCGCCGCCATATATGGAGAACACGCACCCGCGGCGGCAGGACTAGACAGTTGACCGAAGGCGACATGATCGAGACCTACCCGGCCGTCCTGGCTTCCGGCGACAGGGTGGCGGTCCTGCAGGCGGGGGCGAATCAGCCTCTCTCCGTCGCGACTTTTACCGCACGTGGTGGACGGCCGGAGGTCATCTTCCCGGAGCTGCCAGCCGACTTTCCGCTCGAGGAACAGGTCATCCCCGGGAATGTGATCCTGACCGCCGAAGACGGCCTGGAGTTCCGCAACCAGCTCTTCCTGCCCAAAGACCTGAAACCCGGCGAGCGCAGGCCTGCCGTTCTGTTCACGCACGGTGGCCCGCAGCGGCAGATGCTTCTCGGCTACCACTACATGCACTTCTACCACATGGCGTATGCGATCAACCAATACCTGGCCAACCAGGGGTATGTCGTAATTTCTGTCAACTACCGCAGCGGCATCGGCTACGGCAGGGAATTCAGGAATGCTCCGGACAGAGGAAGCCGCGGCAATTCGGAATATCAGGATGTCGAGGCTGCGGGAAGGTACCTGCAGAATCACCCCAACGTCGATCCGGAACGGATCGGCCTTTGGGGTCTTTCCTACGGTGGGATCCTTACGGCGCAGGGGCTGGCCAGGAATTCCGATATCTTCTCCGCCGGGGTTGATATTGCAGGCATCCACCTGTGGGGCAGTTCCATCGACACGGCGAGTGTTTCCTACCAGTCTTCGTCCATTGCCGCGATCGACAAGTGGACATCGCCCGTTCTGCTCATCCACGGCGATGATGACCGGAACGTCGCTTTCTCTCAAACCACAGGCCTCGTCCAGCTGCTGAGAGCGTACGACATCTATCACGAGCTGATCGTTTTCCCCGACGACGTTCACGACTCCCTGCTCTTTGATAGATGGCTGATAACGTTCAACGCTCTGGATGATTTCTTCACCCGGTTCCTGAAGAACAAGTAAGCTCTATGGGCGATGAAAAGGTTAAAGCTGCAAGAGAGGAGCCTGACCCGGATTCCTATATCCAGAACCTGGTGGTGAGCGATCCCTTACAGGAATCGGCATTCCGAAAGGCGATCCAGATACTGGAACTTCTGCCTGGCAGCCGCGGACTGGATGCAGGGTGCGGAATCGGGCTGCAGGCTTTGATGCTTGCAGAGGCGGTGGGACCCGGAGGACATGTCACCGGGCTTGATGTATCTCCCGAGTTACTTCGCTACGCAGAGAGCAAAATAGAGAAGTCCGGTATGGCGGCACGTATCTCCTTTCAGAGAGGGGACGTGAGCAGACTTCCCTTTGACGATGATACCTTCGACTGGGTGTGGAGTGCGAACTGCGTTGGATATGAAACCATCGAACCTCTTCCATTAGTGAAAGAACTTGCACGAGTGGTGAGACCCGGCGGTAGTGTGGCCATCCTTGCCTGGTCTTCTCAGCAACTGCTTCCGGGATATCCCCGTTTAGAGGCCCGGCTGAATGCTACCTGTTCCGGAATAGCCCCTTTTATACAAGGCAGGAAACCGGAGTTACATTTCCTGCGTGCACTGGGCTGGTACCGTAAAGCCGGCCTTGAAAATACAGTGGCCCGAACTTTCGTGGACGACGTCTGCGCTCCTCTGAGCGAGGATATCCGCAGTGCTTTGATTTCGCTCTTTAGTATGCGATGGGTAGATGTGGAGTCGGAATTGACCCCGGAAGATCGGGAGGAATATAAGCGCCTCTGTCGGCCGGAGTCACCGGATTTCATTCTGGATCATCCAGATTATTACGCGTTCTTCATTTACTCTATGTTTCATGGCAAAGTAACTGAGTGAACCTTCCAGGTTAATCGGGCTGTGTATAACCGTTGATTTTGTGCTCTGTGTCAAAGAGGAGGGGAAACCAACTTGTATATACCCATATGTGAAAGACACCATAATTGGGAAGGCAGAACGACAGTATGAATATATCACCAGAAAAATCAGGCGGTTCACAACCGGCATTCAGAAGAGCGTGGCACTTAATGAAGAGGCTCTTCATAGCATTTGCAATTTGTACAGTGCTCGTGCCGGCTGCCTCCCGGGCACAGATTGTTTCAGATTCACCTCGCCAGGAACTGCTGCGTGTATTTTTAGACGGCGAGTACCATAGGATCGGCTTCGATTATATCCGGACCGAGATCAGCTTTGTGGACTGGGTCCGCGACCCGGCTGACGCGGACGTTCATATCATCGTGACCTCGCAGCGGGCTGGCAGCGGAGGCAGCGCTTATACCTTTGATTTCTTAGGAAGGAAGACCTTTGAGGGACGCGTGGACACACTTGTCCACACTTCCAGCCAGACAGATACACGGGACGAACTGCGTGAGGCGGTTGTGAGGATCATGAAGCTGGGGCTGGTCCCCTACGTTCTGAAAACGCCTGTCGGTGTGAATATTGATCTTCTGTACAGGGAATTGAGAAGGCGGGAGGAGGTCGAGGAAGTAGCACAGGAAGACCCGTGGAACTACTGGATATACCGGACCAGTCTGAGTGGTGATGTGGATGCGGAAAAGTCTTCGAGCCGGAACTCAGCCCGGGGATCGTTCTCAGCTCGAAGAGTGACTGAAGACTGGAAGATAAATCTGGAGATTGATGGTAATTACACGGGGAACCGCAATGTGTTGAGTAGTGGCACAGTCATAAGCTATTCGCACACCCTGGGGTTCGATGCTCTGGTCGCTCGAAGTCTGGGAGCCCACTGGTCAGCAGGTATGCGGGTTTCGGCAAACTCCTCAACCCGTCTGAACCAGTACCTTACACTCCGGTTGGCTCCAGCTCTTGAATTCAGTGTCTTCCCTTACAGCGAGTTCACGAGGCGACAGCTCACGTTTCAATATACAGTAGGTGCGAATTCGTACGACTACGAGGAGGTGACTATATTCGGAAAGACGGCAGAGGTGCGCTACAATCAATCTCTGGCGATATCCTACGAAATGACCCAGCCGTGGGGTTCCGCCAGCGCTTCGGTGGAAGCGGCACATTATTTCTTCAACCTGAAAAAATACCATCTGAACTTCTCGACCAGGTGTGATATCAGGCTGTTCCGAGGACTGTCCCTGGACCTTTCCGGCGGAGCATCCAGGATCTACGACCAGCTCTATATCGCGGGCCAGGATTATACGGACGAAGAAATCCTGTTGCGGTTACGCAGGCTCAGGACGGACTATGAGTACAATATCAGAATCGGGTTCAGCTACACTTTCGGCTCTATCTTCAACACAGTTGTAAATCCGCGCCTGCAGGAACGAAGGCGGGGTGGTCCTATGCGGGGATTCGACAGACGCTGATCAGCGTCGATATGGGGCAATCCGGCCAGAACCTGAATAAGCAGGCTCCTGCCCCCTCGGGCAGGAACTGGCCGTTGATAGGACTACGGCTTGTGGCGGCTACGAATGCGCTCCTCCTCCTGGCATCGTGCGGCCGTGATCCCCTTTCAGAGATAATCGAGACCCGCCTCCAGTTGGGGACAACGGTCACCATTACAATACTGCACGCGGATGAAGCATTAGCGCGCAGTGCGATAGGAGCCGCATTTAATGAGATCGAGCGAATTGAGCGGCTCATGAGTTCCTATGACGAGAGCAGCGAGATATGGCGCCTCAACAATGTGGGTGTGATCGATTCGGATCCTGATATCGTTCATGTCCTGGAAAGAGCCCGTCACTTCTACCAGATCAGTGATGGGGCATTCGATATTACCGTGCAGCCTCTGCTCGAACTGTTCGATGTTTCATTCTCGCAAAAGGGAAGGTCGCCGTCGCACAGCGAGATAGAAGACGTCCTTGAAAAAGGTGGCTTCGACCGCATCAAAATAACAGATGATCGTATATACCTGCCTGAAGGGATGAAGATCACTCTGGGAGGTATCGCCAAGGGTTATGCCATCGACTGTTCCGTTGCTGTCCTGCAGGGGCGGGGGGTGGAACACGGCCTGGTGAATGCGGGCGGCGATATGCGGTCTATCGGCTCCAAAGGCGGAATGCCCTGGACAGTCGCACTTCAGAGCCCGCGCGACAGACAGGATTATATCGCCGTTCTCCTGCTGGAGGACTCGGCTGTGGCCACAAGCGGTGATTACGAGAGGTTCTTCGATCCGGAGAAGAAGTTCCACCATATCATCGATCCGAGAACCGGTTACAGCGCCACGGAACTCATGAGTGTTACTATCGTTGCAGAAACCGCGCTCGAAGCCGATGCTCTCGCTACCGCCGTGTTTGTCAGCGGGGCGTCACAGGGGATGGAGCTTGTCGAAAGCCTGGAAAATGTCGAGGCTCTGGTCATCACCGCCGAGGGGAATGTTTTAACTTCAACGGGGCTGAACTACAGCGTACCTGACAGCCGATAGCACCGAGTGGTTTTCGTCATCACTGCAGTTTCTTGATCCTGGCCGCCGCCGGGCATATTATCTGAATAGCAAAAAGGGTCGTTTCTGGTCGGGAACTATAGGTGAATACGTAACCTGGAGGAAGACCGTGACAATGAACCGCAGGTACTTTCTGGGGGCTGCAGGTGCTGGACTTGCCGCCCTGCATATTCAGGCTCTCACCGGTTGCAGCACATCCGCAGTACCGGCCGTCGGGGCCACCGGCGTCGGGATGTGCGACTGGAACCTGGGCGAATATCCCAATCCCGACCTCATCTCCCTCGCGCAGGAAGCGCACCTTGAAGGTATTCAGGTCAGCATCGGAACCCGTCCGGATAACATACCTCTGCGGGAAAGGGAGGTCCGGAGAAAATATCTCGAGCTGGGCAGGAAGCACGGGATCACATTTCACTCGGTCGCGGCCGGCAGCATCCTCAACAGCATCCCGCTGGCGACAGAACCCCAGTCTGCAGTCTATGTGATAGACGCCATCGAAGCGGCGGCGGTTCTTGGAGCTGGCAACATCCTCCTGGCGTTTTTCGGAAGAGGTGACCTGCGGAAGCGCGATGAGGAAGGGAACCTGATCGAGCGGCAGGAGGGGGAGTTCAAATCGTACGCACTAAACGACGAAAACGTCACCCGTGTCGTCGAAGCTCTGCGGCAGATAGTGCCGCGCGCAAAGGACGCTGGAGTCATCATTGGCATCGAGAACACGCTGACCGCGAAACAGAACCTCCAGATCATCGACCGGATCGGCTCGGATATCGCTCAGGTCTACTACGATGTGGGCAACTCGTGGGGCAGTGGTTACGACGTACCCGGGGAGATCCGCATGCTGGGTAATGATATGATCTGTGAAGTCCATCTGAAGGACTGGAACACCAGTGTGCTCGGCAGTGACGAAGGTATGGTGGATATGGCGGCGTGTGCGCGTGCGCTCGATGATATCGGGTATAACAAGTGGCTGGTTCTCGAGACGAGCGGCAGAAGAGACAGGTTTCTCGAGGACACCCGAGCCAACGTGGCATTCGTAAAAGAGACTTTTGTGATGGCCTGATCTGGAAAGGTCGTCGGTATTACTACTTCTCTATACAGGTTGAACAAGTTACCTAGGATCGTCACTGGTCCCCGGGGCCCGCTCCTCATTGGGATCGTGATAGGTGTCGGAGCGTTGGTCCTCCTCCGGGCGGCCAACCATTACACATCCACAGACAGTTTCTGCGAATCGTGCCATATCCACCCGCAGGCGACCTCCTCGTGGAGACTGTCGACCCACTATTCAGGCACGAGCGGCACCGTAACCCACTGCATCGAGTGCCACCTGCCCCCGGGGGGGATCGGATACATATCCGAAAAAGCCCGGCTGGGTGTCAAGGATGTCTTCGGAAAGCTGTTCAAGGACGAATCCAGGTTCAACTGGGAGGAGAAATCGCTCCTCGAGAACGCTGTGACCCATACCTTCAGAGACGCCTGTCTGGAGTGTCACAAGAACCTCTTTCCGCTGGAGCTTTCCAAAGAGGGCGAGGAGGCCCACCTGCACTATACACAGCAGGAGGACCGCCTCCGGTGTATCAACTGCCACCTGCATGTGGGGCACTTCGACCCCAGTGCCGGCGGGGCCATCGAGTTCGGCCTTGTCACGACCGAAGTGAGGGAGATCTACACCGAGCCGGCCGTAGTGGATCATTTCGAGGACTACACCGAGTACATTCCGGGCTCCAGCGTGAGGTTCGAGATGGTGGCCATTCAAGGGGGCACCTTTACCATGGGGAGCCCTGAATCGGAACACTATAGAGGGTCGGATGAGGGTCCCACACGGGGTGTCACGATAAGCCCGTTCTGGATGGGTAAGGCCGAAGTGACGTGGGATGAATTCGAAACGTGGTACAGGCAGACCGCGGGGGAGGGCAGGACCGATACCCGTCAGTTATCGGTGAGGAGTGACCCTGATATAGATGCCGTCACCGGCGCCACCCCGCCCTACGGGGCACCTGACCAGGGATGGGGTAAGGGGGGTCGTCCGGCCATCACGATGACCTACCATGCCGCCACCGAGTACTGTAAATGGCTGTCCAGGGTCACCGGCAAGAAGTACCGGCTGCCCACGGAGGCTGAATGGGAGCATGCCTGCCGTGGGGGAAGCTCCGACCCCTACTTCTTCGAAGGAGATCCCAGGGATTATTCGGAGAAGCGCCTGTGGAACAGGCTCTTCGGCAGGAACACATCAGGGATCGATCCATATGTGATCTACTCCGGCAACAGTGGAGGCAAATCACAGATGCCCTCCGAGGTGATGCCCAATCCATTCGGGCTTCTGAACATGTCGGGCAACGTCAGGGAGTTATGCCTAGACTGGTATGCCGCCAACGCTTATGCCCTGTATCCGGAAGGTGCAACCGTCTTGGACCCCCGGGGACCGGCCTCCGGCACCGAACATGTGATCCGGGGCGGGTCGTTCCGCAGCGATGCGGCCCGGGTACGTTCGGCCACAAGAGACCATACGCGCCACGATGCGTGGCTGATGACCGATCCTCAGATTCCAAAGAGCATCTGGTGGTACTCCGACTGTATTGACGTGGGGTTCCGCGTCGTATGTGAGTATGAAGAGGAGGGAACGGGCTGAACCAGTCACGGGACTGGCCGTGACAGGCTTTATGAAATACACTGGAACCGGAAATGGATTGTTCACAGGCGGGGATAAGGAGCAGCGACATGGCTGAGAACGAGAATGGTCCCAGCAGGCGTGAGTTCATCGGAGCCGCAGCAGCGGTTGGAGCGGCCGGAGCGGTCAGTGCGGTGGTGACCGGCTGCAGCGGGGTGGGAGAGAGGTATGAAGGTTATCCATACCCTCCTCTGCTCGGCGAAGCGCCGGATGGGCCGGTTCTGAAGGCCGGCCTGGTCGGCTGCGGCGGCCGTGGAACGGGAGCGGCTGTCCAGTTTCTGAGTGCGGGTCCCAACCTTGAGATAACCGCACTGGCGGACATCTTCCAGGACCGTATCGACAAGTGCCGCAACGATCTCAGGGAGAG